>DASWYH010001283.1:0-2010 GCA_036405095.1 Gemmata sp.
CCACGGTGTCGGCCCGCCCGTTCGTGCGTTTCTGGTGCCGGATTCACCCTTCTGCGTAAACGCACATCGGTGCTGGGTGTGGCGTGTCGGAACTCTCGGCGCGGGGGCGCGCGCAATCGCGAAACGCGGTTGACCGGCCCCGTACCAGAACTAAAAGAGTTCTCATCCCGTTGGTGTTTGCCCGTCGCGTGATTTTTCAACGGCGCCCAAAAGGGCTCCAGGGCTCGGCGCGCCGGTTTCGCGCCGAGCGGTTCTTTCCCCCTCAGCGGCCGGCTGTCTCCGGTCCGTTTCGCCCCATTCTCCCAGGTTCAGCGCTCGCGGCTCTGGTCCCGTGATCGCGCACTCGCGCGCGCAGAACACTGCGCGCCGGAAGGAACACTATGTCCACGAAGAACGGCTCCCGCGCTGACTTCCGCCCGAAACTCGACGCCCTTGAGCACCGCGAGGTGCCCGCCGTACTCGCCACGTTCAACACCGGCGTGCTCACCGTCATCGGGGACAACACCGCGAACAACATCGTCGTTGCTGCGGACGCCAACGGCGCCCTTCAGGTGACCAACAACGGCGCGAGTGTCGCGATCCGCACGGCGTTCGGCACGGCGAACCGGGCGAACCTGCAAACCATCAACGTGGACGCCAAAGGCGGCGACGATTCGATCGTGATCCAGAGTTCCATTAACGTACTGGACGCGAACGGGAAGCTGGCGTTCGCCGCGAACGGCGCGCTGTCCGGCGGGGCCGGTAACGACACGCTCCGCGTGCTCGCGGGCGGGTTCGTGGGCGGGCTCCCGGCACAGGGCCAACCGCTGCCCGCGATCGTCGGCAACTACACCATGTTCGGCGGCGCCGGCGACGACTTCCTCGACAGCGGACCGGGGAACGACGCGCTGTTCGGCGAGGGCGGCAACGACACGCTCCGCTGGCTCCCCGGCACCCTGATCGACACATTCGACGGGGGCGCCGGGGGCGACACGGTTATCGTTGTGGGTAACACGACCGCGATCCCGGACTTCGCGACCGCGGACCCGAACGACACGTCCAACGCCGACAATTTCCGGCTCGACGCCGACCCCACCACCGGCGGCGCGAAGTTCCAGCGCACGAACCTGGTTCCGTTCTTTATCAACATCACCCGGTCCGAAACCGTGGTGATGCAGACCGGCGGCGGGAACGACACGATCACCGTGACCGCCCTCGCGGGCACCGGGGTGAAGAACGTCGTGCTGGACGGCGGTGACGGGAACGACGTGCTCGACGGGTCGGCCGCGGATGTCCCGCTGCAAATCTTCGGCGGCGCCGGCGACGACACGTTGCTCGGCGGGTCGAAAGCCGACACGCTCGTGGGTGGCGACGGCAACGACTTTTTGAGCGGCGGAAAAGGGCTCGACACGCTCGACGGCGGGAATGGGGCCGACGCGCTGGATGATGGCACCAAAGACGGCAAGCAAGACGTGCTGATCGGCGGGGCCGGCGCCGACACGTTCGTGCGGCGCCAGTTAAACAGGGCCACCGCTCCGGTCCCACTGTTCGACGAGCAGGTGCTCGACTTCAGCGCGACCGACGGCGATGTGACTAAAATCATGTTCGTGTAACTGCGCGCGCGACCCGACGATCCGCAAACCGGATCGGATTTGCGTTCGAGTTTTGCCGCGCCCGCTCGCCGCGCGCCCGAGGGCGGCTACCGCACCCCGATGCGAAGGAGCACCTTTCCGCCCTTACCTGGGGCGGCGGCGTGCTCCACCGCTTTGTTCACCTCTTCGAGCGGGTAGGTCGCCGCGAACTGCGTTTGCAGGATCCCCTCGGCCATCAGCGCGCGGACTCGCCGGAACAACCCCAGCATCGTGAGCACGCGCTGCTTCTTGGCCCACGCCCCGAGCCAAAATCCCTCCACGCGGATGTCGTTGCCGATGAAGTACCGGGGGTGCGCGGACACCGGTTGGTCCGAGAGCGAGCCGTACAACAGGCACCGCCCGCCGTGGGCCAGCGCCGCGATGATCTGGGAACCGGTTT
>DASWYH010001284.1:0-4273 GCA_036405095.1 Gemmata sp.
CGGGATGCTCTCCTCGGCCTGTTCGCGAAACGCCTTGTACTCGGAGCGGAAGTACGAGGCGAGCTTGGTGCCGCTGACCGCCGCGACCGCGACGAACCCGACGACCGCCAGGATGACCATCTTCTTGAGCATTGCAGACCCTCAACGTTGGGAGTTCCAACCGGCCGTCCCGAACACCGGGCTCCTGCCGTTCATACCATCTTGTTCGCTACAGGCGTGACTACATTTAACACCAATTCTACCCGATTCCGATTCGCTTCTGAAATCCCTGTTTCTCGGAATTTGCTGACACGCACCCGATCGTCTTCATGCGATTTGCTGCAACTTTTTTGAATCGTTACAGTTGCGCGGCACGGGCCGTTCTGAAACGTAATACGTCCGCCTGTGGCCCCGGACCCGTTTTCTGATACGCACCCGTTACCGGTGCCGGTTCTCCAAGGGTGCAACCGCGGGCGGGCGACTCGTGCAACTGGAATACGCACCCCGTCGGTTGTTTTTGGGCGCGTTCCGCAGTTCGTTGGTTCGGTGCCTCGGGCTCGCGTTCACGGCACCTTCAGCACTACGCGGAAGCCGGTGTACGGGCTGCGAACCGTCGCGGTCGCGGCTCGGGGCTGTCGGTCGCGTTCCAGTTCCAGTGACTTGAAGTCCAACGGGCGGTCCGCAGCGAAGTTCCGCCCGCGCAGGATCACCTTTTCTCCTTCGGCCGGCTGGTCTTTCGGATCGAGATCGCGCCGGTTCCCGGGCTTGTTGTCACGGAACGGACCGAGGACCGTTCGCGTCCACTCACGCCCGTTGCCGGCCATGTCGTGCAGCCCCAAGGCGTTCATGTCCGAGTTCTCGCCGCGCTTGACGGGACCGGGGGCCGGTTGTTCGATCCACGCGCGGCCCGTTGCCTGCGTCGGCCCGACGAGCCCCTGTTGATCGTGGAACCCGGCGGCGTGGTCCCACTCGTCCGCCGTGGGCAGGTCGCCGCCGTATGTCCTGTGCGCGAACGCGCGCGCCTCGCCCGCGGTGAGATCGACCGCCGGGGTGTCGTCGCCGGTCGCGTACTGCTTTTTCGTGACCTTCGTTTCCGAAATGTAGAACGGCGCGACCGGCGGCCCCGGTTGACCGGTGACGAGCCGGAACCGCACCCGCTCGCCGTTGCGCTCGGCGAACACCCAATCGGGGACCGTTTTGTTGTTGCCGAGGGGGCGCGGTTTCGCTCCGGGGTCGGGGGTGGTGCCCGCCGGGAACACCCACTTCGGTGTGATCGGCTCGACCGGACCCACGGGCGGTTGGATCGGGTCCGGCGGCTTCGGTTTCACGTCCGGCTCGGTGGGGACCGTCCCGGGCCGTGCCGGCTGCGTGGGGCGCTCCTCTGCGACCTCGGTAGAGGGCACTTTTCCGCCGCCTTGTACGAAGAGGGCGATGCCCGCCACCACGAGCGCCACCAGCGCGAGCGTTCCGCCGGCGAGCAGCGGCCACATCGGGCGCCGCGGTTCGTCGGGCTCCTCGGGTTCGGCGAACGGCGCGGGTTCCTCGGGAACCGGTTCGAGATCGGGTGCGGGTCGGGGCTTCTTCCGGAGCGAGTCGATGACGACGGTCCCGCCCCCGGCACCGGTCTCGACGGCCGGCGGGGGGCTGTCGTCCGTGAGTGCCCCGCCCGAGCCGAACGCCGCACCGATCGGCGGGTGCGGGGGCGCCCCGCTCCGGCCCGCAATGCGGTGCCCGCCGCCGGCGAACGGTAGCCCCAGCGCGTGGGCCAGGTCCGCAACGAAATCGGTGCAGGTGGGGTGCCGGTCGTGCGGCTTCGCGGACAGCGCCCGGCGCAGGACCGCCCGCTCCGGTTCGGTCACGGTGTCGGTGAAGTCGTACCGCCCTTCCTGGTGCGCGAGCATCAGCTCCACGAACGGGCACGGCTTCAACGGCGACTGGCCCTGCCGCAGTTCCACGTAGGCGAACGCCAGGCTGTAGAGGTCGCTCGCAGCGCCGCCCTCGCCGCCCCAGATCTCGGGCGCCATGTACGCGGGCGTCCCGGCGAGACTCATCGACTCCACGACCTGCGTCTGCGAGCGGGCCAGCCCGAAGTCCGCAACCTTCGCGTGGCCGTGCAGGATCAGGATGTTATCGGGCTTCACGTCCCGGTGAACGATCTTCTCGGCGTGCAGGAAGTCGAGCCCCTCGGCCGCTTCCGCGATGTACCGAAAGAGTTCGTCCGCCGGGACGCCGGGGCGCCCTTCGGAGAGGTAGCGCCGCATCAGCCCGCGGAGCGTCCCCTCGGCCAGTTCCATCACGATGTGGAGCCGGTTGTTCGTGACCCAGAAGTCTTCGGTCGCGAGCAGGTACGGGTGCCGCAGGTTCTTGATGAGTTCCAGGGACTTGAGCTCGCGCTGCCCGGCGTCGCGGTCGGCCGCCTGGAGCAAGATCTTGATGGCCCGCTCGATGCCGCTCGGCTTCTTCCGGGCCAGCCACACCTCGCCGAACATCCCCCGGCCGAGCTCGCGGACCAGTTCGTACTGCTGCGCGACCTCCACCGTGCCGTGGATTTGCGGCGGCAGGTTCGGGGTGCCCGTGGCCTTGATGGTGCCGGATACCTCCGCCGCCTGGAGCTCCATCTGGAGCGCCTCGAACTGCGCGGGGAACCGGTCGCGGAAGGGGAGCGGGCCGGGCGGCTCCCCGGCACGCACCCGGCACCGGTACTCTTCGAGGATGAGCGCGACCGGAACCGCGTTGGCCGGACCGAGTTCGGGGTACTGCGCGAGGTAGCTTTCGACGGTGGGGCGCTCCCCGTTCGCCCACCGGTGCCGCAGGTCGCGGCCCACGAGTTCCGCCAGCAGCACGAGGCGGGCGGGGCCGCTCAGCCCGTCCAGAAACGGCGCGAGGTGGGTCACGGGACCGCGCGCGAGCGCGTGTTCGAACTGTTCGGCCCGGGCCGTAACCTGGTTCTTTTCGTCGTCGGAGAGCGTGTCGAACATCGGTTCTGTTCCGAACGTCGGGTCGTGTGGCAATTGTACTTGAAACCGGGCGCGGGTGCCCGCGTATGCTATCTCGTACCGGATCGTGTTGATTTCGAACCGTACCGGGCCTCTGTGAGTTCCCCGGGCGCGCGTTCGCGCCACTCGGGGGACTCGTCAAACCGCCGGGGCATTCCCATGAACGCGCATCGTGTCGTGCTGGTCGTTGCCGCTGCCATGCTCTTCGTGCCGGCGGCGCGGGGACAGCAGTTCGACCGGCGCTCCCGCGAGGAGCCCGAAATCGTCGTCGAAGCCGGGGGCCGCGTCGGAACGTGCGACGTGCTCCGGTTCGCGCCCGACGGGCGGTTCCTCTACGCCGCCGGGGACGACAAGGTGGTCCGCGTGTGGCCCCACTCCGCACGGGGCCTGGACACCGAACGCGGAAAAGTGCAAGTCCTGCGCTGGCGCGCGTGGCGCGAGCAGCGCGGCGGGATCAAGGCGGTGGCCCTATCTCCCGATGGCAAGCGGTTCGCGGTCGGGGGGTACGGGATGAAGCCGAGCACGGTCGCGGTGCTCGACCGCGCCACCGGCGACACCGTGGCGCTGACGTGGCCGGAGACCCGCGAGGGCGACGCGAACTTCAACGTGGTCACGGCGGTCGCGTTCCACCCGGACGGGCGCGTCGGGTTCGGCACCGCGGACGGGAGCCTGTGGATCTGGGACCCGGAGCCGCTGAAGGCGCCGGACAAGCTCGGGCGCACCGCGGCGCTCCCCCGGCGCGTCGGGAGGCACGACTTGCCCAAACTGGAAACCGGCCCGGCGGAGTTCAACTTCCCGCGCCTGATCGACTTTCCCACCAAAGATCAGCTCCGTTCGGTGGCCCAGAGCGGCCAGGTTTACGAGTGCCCGCTGGTGAGCGCGGTTCCCGACGCGCCCGACCGGGCGCCACCCGGGAAGGTGCTGTTTTATACGCACGACGGTCAACCCGCGGACTCCGTGTTCCGCGCGGAACGGATCGACGGGGGCAAGTGGCTCGCGCTCGCGAACGACGGCCCCCGCGTGCTGCTCCGGAGTACCGACGGGAAGGACACGATCGTGCTCCCGCTCGGCGACGACCGCTACCCGCGGAGCATCGCCTGGCACCCCAAAACGCGGCAGCTCGCGGTCGGGGTGGCGCGGGTGCTCCCGGAGGTCAAGGGCGTGCGGTTCTACTCGGAGGGGGCCGACGAGGTCTGGCTGTACGACGACCCAATCAAGAACCGCACGGCGAAACCGACCAAGCTCCCGTTCGCGGGTCGGGCCGAGGCGCTCGCCTTCCACCCCACGGAACCGCACCT
>DASWYH010001285.1:0-1887 GCA_036405095.1 Gemmata sp.
GACGGCCCAGCAGCCCACGGCGCGGGGTCGCCGTCGCGGTCGCCGCGGGCACCACAGCGCCGCTCATTTCCGCGCTGGTCACGGTCCCGCTCGCGGGCACAACCTCGTTCGTGGTGCTCGAAGTCTTGGTGCCCGGCATCGGCATCGGCATCGGCATCGGGGCCGGCGTGCCCGCCGGGGCCGGGGTGATGACCGTACCCGGCGCCACAACTGGCGCACCGGTGGCCGGCATCGTGGTCACGGTGCCCCGCGCGCGGAGGCGCCCGAACAGCCCGCGACGCGCGGGAGCGGCGGTGACCGTCACCGTTTCGACCGGCCCGGCGGCGCCGACAACGACCGGCGTGGCGGTCGCCGGCGGGGTGGTCGCCGGGGCTTCCTCGGCGGAACTCACGGACGCCACCAGGGCGACCGCGGCGACCGCGAATGCGAACCGCTTCATGCTGCTTCCTCCTGAAACTGCTGACCACCAAACCGCCAGTCGGCCGGCGATCAGGTCGGGTGTAGTGTAGCGACGGCACCGGTCGGAGGGAATCGCCGAGCCCGGCGCGGCGGTGGCGGCGCGGGGGGGCCCGCTGCTCGCTCCTTGCCGCGCGCGCGTAGAATTGGGCACCCGAACGAAAGGCGAACCATCATGTCGCGGTTCTGGCAACACTTCGTCACCAACGGCGGTGAAGGCGCGGGAGGTTCCGGCGAACCGAACCGCGAACCGGCCCCCGAACCCGAAGACGTGCTCGACGCGTTCTCGCGGGCCGTCGTGGGCGTCGCGGACAAGCTCCGCCCGGCGGTCGTGAACCTGCGGGTCGGCCGGGGCGCGCGGGGCGGGAGCGGGTCCGGGGTGCTGTTCGCCCCCGACGGCTTCCTGCTCACGAACCACCACGTCGTTCAGGGGCACGAGAAGGTGCGCGTGCGCCTGGCAGACGGCTCGGAAATGGCCGGGCGCGTCGTAGGTAACGACCCGTGGACGGACCTGGCCGTAGTTCAGGCCGAGGGCGGGTCTTTTGCGTTCGCGGGGTTGGGCGATTCGGCGAAAATCAAGGTGGGGCAGCTAGCGGTGGCGATCGGCAGCCCACTCGGGTTCGAGTCCACCGTTACCGCGGGCGTGATCTCGGCGCTCGGGCGCACCCTGCGGAGCATGTCCGGGCACCTCGTCGATAACGTGATCCAAACCGATGCCGCGCTCAACCCGGGGAACAGCGGCGGCCCGCTGGTCAACTCCCACGGCCAGGTGATCGGGATCAACACCGCGGTGATCCAGCCGGCGCAAGGGATCTGCTTCGCGGTCCCGATCAACACGGCGAAAACGATTCTGCCGCAACTGCTGAAGCACGGGCGCGTCATCCGCGGTTACCTCGGGCTGCACGTCCGACAGGTGCCGGTGGCGCCGGAGTTGCGCGCGAAGTTCGGTCTGGAACAGAAGAGCGGTGTCGAAATCTCGATGCTCGAAGAGGACGGCCCGGCCCAGAACGCGGGCCTGTGGATCGACGACATCATCATCGGGTTCGGCGACCGCCCCGTTTCGAGTGTGGACAACCTGCACCGGGCGCTGACGCAACTGCCCGTCGGTTTGCCGGTGAAGGTGGCGCTCCTGCGAGAAGGGCGGCGCGTGGAGCGCACGGCGGTGCCCGGAGAGTACCCGGATCCCGTGCGGGGCTAATTGCCCCTGGGACCGCGGTCGGGAGGGCGGTCGCGGTTTACCGTCCGGTCTGCCGATCACCCGTAGCCGGTGGGTGAGTTCCATACACCGGTCAAGAGGTCGCAGGAGTTCGGGAACCGACCCGGCGGACCCGGCCCAGTCCTCCGACCCGCGCCGCCATCCCGAGCGAAGATGAGCGGTTCGATCGCTTCTTCCCGCCGCGGCCCGGGGGGCCGCTCTCTCACGTAGATTCG
>DASWYH010001286.1:0-12195 GCA_036405095.1 Gemmata sp.
CGAAGTCCGAACGGTCCGGTGCTCCGGCGACAAGCCGTTCACATTCCGTGCGCGTGCGGGCGCAACCCGCGACCCGCGCCGGGCCCGCCGGGTGTTGGGACCGCAAACAGAGACGGACCGGCGCCTTCGCCAAGGAGGGGCGCTTGCCGGCACGTGCGATCGTGGGATCCGTCAGGAGATCTGGTGTGCCGGGCGCTGCTCGGCCGGCAGGGCGTTCAGCTCCGCGGCCACGTCGGGCGGGAGCAGGTTCAGCAGCACCCCGAGCGGCGGGGGCGCGGTCTGCAGCCCGAGGTGTCGGAACAGGAGCCCCAGCGCGTCCAACTTGCTCGCGAACCGGTACTCGAGCACCCGGGTGTGGACGGTCTCTGTCACCGCCTCGTCTCCGTTGCGAAACACCCGCCGGGTGGTGCGCTCCTGGGTCACCTTCACGCCCGTCAGCGCGCGCCGGGCGTCGAACGGCACCTGGCGCGGCTCGAGCGCGTTGCCATCGGCGTCGAACAGGTCCAGGATGTCGCTGAACGCGACCCGCGCCAGTTCCCGGAGCACCTTGTCCGCGGTCATCCGGGTGCGCCTCTGCTGTTCTCTTCTTGCAGCCCGGATCTCGGCGGCGACGTTAGGTTTTGCCAGCAGCGTGGTGGCCCCGACCCGGGCTGCGCGGTAGGTCGCGGCCGGGAACGCGGCCCGGTACGCCCGGGTGCCATTCAGATCAATGAGATATTCGTCCACGAACCGCCGCTGGGACGGGGTTAGCGGCGCCTGAGCGGGCGCGGGTTGCTTCGATTTTCGGGTCACGGCTCGCCTCGTGGTAGCTTGTCGCGTGAGTCACGCACATCGTACCACGAGTCCCGTTCGGCGGGTCGCTGGTTTGCGGTGTAAAGCTCGCACTCAAGTGCGCGGTTTCAGAGGGGGCTCGGGTACCCGCCCCGACCAGCCTGCCGCTCAAGCCGTGGGATCGGGCGGAAGCGGCTCACATCGGGTCACGAGACGGTTCGGCGCGGTCGGCCGGGCTTCTTTCCCCGACCGGTAGCACACGTCACAATGTGGGACCGTTGTGTGCGATTTGTCGGGTTCTCGGCGGGCAGAGCACGTGCAGGAATACCGTTCGGTCCCGCCGAGTTGGTTCGGAATTCCGGGCGCGCCCGGAATTTGGTTCCGGCGGCGCGAGCCCGACCCCCGTCGGGGCTGAGATGCGCGCCCGGTTCGGTCCGATCGTCCCCCGCCCCAGGCGGCTCGCGCGTTCTGTGATACCGTACCGTCCCACGGTGCCTTTCGGCGAATCCCGGTTGCCCCGGTCGGGAACAGGAACCGAGTGAGGCCGCTTCCCACAGCGGTTGCGGACCCGTCCCGAGGTCCTCGTATACCTTCCGCGGGTTCGGCCCGCACCGTTCTTTTTGGCTCGCGTCCGGCCGAGGCCAACAAAAGCCCCACGCGACCCCGACGTGCCCCTGTGAGAGGCACGTCGAGCGCTTGCCCGACGGTGGGTGAGATCTCGCGGCGTGGGGCCGTTGTGCCGGTCTCGTGGTGAATTGTCAATCGATTAGTGCGAAACGGGAGTCGATGACTTGAGTGTTCCCGTGCACCCGGTAAGAACGAGTGACCGGCCCCCGCCGTGGAAAGTGAGGGGCCGGCCACTTGAGGGAACACGATGCTATCTTCCCACACACCCGCCCAAAGTCAATTCTGCGCCTACCTCCCGGAACGCCTGTCGGGCCTCAGAGACCCCGAGGCGTGGGTGGTCGGGAGCATCACCCGGTGGCAGGCGCGGCTGGGGTATCTGTACGAGCGACCGCAGGACCAGTGGGTGCCGCTGGCGACCAAGGGGTACTTGGAGCCGGTCCTCGGCTCCCGTCACGTCAAGACCGTGATGGAGTCCCTGATCTCGGGCGGTGTGATCGAGTGTGACGGGATCTATTACCCCGGTGTGAGCCACTCCGGGGGTAAGAAGGGAGGTAAGTCTACGACTGAGGAAAACAAGGGTGATAAGTCTACGACTGTGGATAAGAAGGGAGGGGGGATAACGGCAGAACAGGACATTGTTCTCCCAAACCGTGACGGTTATCAGTCCGTTGACGAGACCGGCGCGGGCGGGAAGTGCTTCTACTACCGGCTGACGCCAGCATACCGGGCCGTACCGCTGCGGCCCAGGGCGCTCGCCTCAATGCGGCTCCGCGCCAACATCGAGAAGCTCTCCGCCCGTCACGAGCGGCCCGAGGTCACGGACCCCGTTCACCGCGCGATCCGGTCCTGGGTGGACCGCGCGACGGTTGCGCCCGAGTACGAATACGGCACCTGCGACCTGGTGGACCGCATGGTAGACGGGGAGACGTACTTCGTGCCCGACCCGATGGGCCGGCTGCACCACCCGCTCACCACGGTGCCCAAAGAACACCGCACGCACATCCGGGTCGACGGGCACGCGGACCTCGTCGCCGTCGACGTCTCGTGCTGCCAGCCGGCCCTAGCCGGGGTGGTGATCTGCGACGACCTCGTGGGTCCGCCGGACGAGCTCGGCGGCGCGGTCGAACGATGGCTCAGGGACTGCCGGGACGGCGCGCTGTACGAGCGGCTCATGGACCGGGTCGAGGCCGACACCGGCGCGCGCCCCGAGCGGCAGGTGGTCAAGCAGCGGCTGCTGGCGGTGATGTACGGACAGTTCGCCCACACCGGGACGGCCGTCGGAAAAGCGGTGGACGCCCTGTACCCGGGACTGCGGGGCGAGTTCGGGCGCCGCCGCGCCGTCACCCGGGGCGGGTTCGCGCGGCAGCTCCAAAGGCGCGAGAGCGAGATCATGATCCAAGGCGCCGCTCGGGAGTACATCGCCCTGTACCCGGATGAGGTGTGCGTGACCATCCACGACTGCCTACTCGTGCGCGAACGCATGGCCGAGATCGCCACCGGAATCGTGCGGGCGGCTTGGCAAGAGGCCGGGTTCGCCGCCGCCGTGAAGCAGGAGCGATGGACCGTGGAAGGGTGGTCCGAAGGTTGAGGAGCGAAGAAAACCCTACGGATCACGTCGCTCGTCAGAAAGGCGCAGGCGAGTTGCGGATACTGCGAAAGCGCGGCCACCCCGCTCGAACGCTGGGAATCGTAGGATTTCGTGAGTTTAGGCGTTCGCGTCGAAGTGTTAAGCGGATCGGCTTTCGGATCGCACTCGGTGTCCGAGGCGAATACTCCTCGAACCTCTCGATGTCTCGCGCCTGTCAACTCGCGGGATGCCGAGGCGTGTCAGGAAAACTGACACCGGCTCCGGTTAACAGGCGCGAGACCTTCGGCACGGTCCAATCGGGCCAACCGGTCCGCACCGAGGCCATACCCAAGGCCCGCGATCGTTTTTCGGAACCGCCGCACCGGAGCTCCGAATCGAGGCCCGGCCCCGTGTGAGGACGGGCAGGTCGGTGCGGCGCGGAATCGGCCTTTTCGCTGGAACCGCCGGCGGCGCACAAAAACCCTGTCCCGCCCCGAAAAACCGGTTACTCCTGACGAGCCTCGGGCGGTCGCCTCATGATGCCGCGCCTGCTCCAACCGCTGTGGCTCCTGTTGGCCTCAACCGCCGACGCGAAGCTCGCGCCGGTGGTCGAGTACCTCAAGGCCGAGAACCGGATCCTGCGCGCCAAGATCACGGGGCCGGTTCCGGTCACGCCGCGGGAGCGCGAGCGGTTGGTGAAGCTCGGGTCGGCCCTCGGTGCCGCACTGGCGTCGGTCATCGGGATCGTGTCGTATCGCACGTTCCGCCGCTGGGTCACGGGCACACCGGCGGGGGCTGTAACCAAGAAGGCACCGAGCCGCAAGCCGGGGCGCCCGCGCACGGAAACCGACATTCGGGAACTGATCCTGACGCTGGCGCGGGAGAGCGGTTGGGGGTACACGCGGGTGCTGGGCGAGCTCAAGAAGCTGGGCATCCACACGGTGAGCCGGACCACGGTTGCCAACATCCTGCGTGCGGCGGGTCTCGATCCGGGTCCGAAGCGCGGGGAAGGGAGTTGGTCCGAGTTCGTGCGGCGGCACGCGGCGACCCTGTGGGCCGGCGACTTCGTATCGGTCCGCACCCACACGCTGGGCGGTGTGGTGGACGTGTACCTGCTGTTCTTCATCCATGTCGGGAGCCGCGAGGTGCTGGTGTCGGCTCCGACCGCGAGCCCGGACGCCGCGTGGGTGGCCCAGCAGGCGCGGAACGCGTCGATGGCGATGGCGGAGCAGGGGGCGGGCACCACGCACCTGCTGATCGACCACGACGCCAAATACGCGGCGAACTTTGACACCGTGTTCGAGGCGCAGGACGTCGAGGTGAAGCGGGTCGGCCCGCGGGCGCCGAACATGAACGCTTTCGCCGAGCGCTGGGTTCAGACCCTGCGCCGGGAGTGCCTGGACCACTTCCTGATCTTGGGCGAAAGGCACCTGGATCACCTCGTGCGCGAGTTCGTGGCCCACTACAACGAGAAGCGCCCGCACCAATCCCGTGGCAACGTGCCGCTCCCCGAAGCCGACGAAACCGATCCGCGGAGCCTGACGTTCCCAGCGGGCGAGGTGCGGTGCCGGGAGCGGCTCGGTGGGCTCCTCAAGCACTACTCCCGCGCCGCGTGACGCACTTCTCGACCACGCCCGAGCCTCCGATAACCCGCTGTCACCGCTTGGGGCGAGCCGTGCCCGCACCCGCCACTCGTCCGAATCGATCGTGTCGCGCCCTGTTCTGCGCGCTCGCGTCTCGGTTTTCGGACACCGACGCGCCGTTCGGACCTCGGCCAGCCCCTCCCGCGGCCGCCATTTGGTCGCGGGAGGGGTTTTTGCACAGGACTGGCGTTCCTCCTACTTCACCTCGCCGTCCGGGCCGATCTTGGTCAGGTCCCACACCAGCACGGAAGTTAGGGACGGAACCGCGAGTCGGGTGCCGTCCGGGGAGAAAGCCATCGTCTCCGGCGCCGGGGTGTTGTTGAACAGGTATGTCGTGTCTTTCAGGAACACGGGCGGGCTGCCGGGTGGGACCACGATTGTGTGCCGCACGGCCCCGGTGACCACGTCGTACACCCGTATTGCAGCACCGTACTTGGCTGCCGGCTGGCGCCCACCTTGGGCCAGCGCAAGCAGCTTGCCGTCCGGGCTGATCGCCGGCGCGGTGCACGACAGCCGGGTCGGGTCCGCGAAGTCCCGCACCCGCGCTCCGGTCTCGACATCGACGAGCACCACATGACCCATCCCGGTGGCCACCACCGCATGCCGGTCGTCCACCAGCACCAAGCCGTTCAGGGCACCCCCGCCGGGGATCGTGAACTCGCCCAGTTTCTTCCCGGCGTCCCAACCGGTGACCACCACGTCACACGTGTTGTTCACGATTTCGGTGGAGTGCGCAGTGACGAGGCGCTTCGGATTCTTGCCGATCGCCCCGGCCGCCCGGCTCAGCCGCGTCGGGAGTGGCACGTCGAAGGTCGGCTTCGCGGCGGATACGTCGAACACCACGCACCGCACGGACTTGCCGGGGTCCACGCCGACCACCGCCACATGTGCCCCGTCCCGGGAGGGATACGAGGCGCTGGCGAACTCGCTCGTCGCCAGCGGCAGGCGGACGCCAACCGGCGGGCGGGTGCCGTCCACCGAGTACACCGCGTCCCCGGTCACGGCGCGGCGACCGTCCCGGCTCAGGCGCACGTCGAACCGCCCCGAGCCCCCCGCCGGATGTGCCAAGACCCGTCCGAGCGGCTTCCCGTCGTCGGCGGCCCACCGGAGCACCGCGCCGTCGGCCCCGGCGGTGCGGATCTCCGCTCCGTCTGCGGTGAACGCGACCGTTCGCACTGGCCCGGTGTGTCCGCCACCGGGCGCGGTCAGTAACTTCCCGGCGAGCGCGTCCCAGCAGTACGCGGACAGGTCGCGGGTGCCGAACGCGATCAGCCGGCCGGTCGCATCGAACGCTGCCCCGGAGGCCTTCACCCCGTCGGGTAAGTCCGCCGGCTTGGGCGTGGTGCCGAGCAACTTGCCGGTGGCGACGTCCCAGCGGGTCGCAGCGTCGGTGACCAGCGCGAGTGCTGCCCCGTCCGCGGTGAACGCCGCCTGCCCGGTCCCGATATCCTTCAAGTCGATCGTGTGGCGGGTCTTGCCGGTTCGCGGCTCGACAACCAGCAACTGCGGCGGCGAGTACAGCATTACCGCGGCTAGCTTCGAGTCCGGACTGAACGTGATGGTGCGGGCCTCCGGCCAGTTCGCGCGGGCGACCTCGGCCTTCGAGTCGACATCCCAGATCTGGCTCACCCGGTCTGGACGGTCTGCCGGCGCCAAGCCCTTGAGGTCGCGGTGCGACCCCGAGGTGATCAGTGTCTTCCCGTCCGGGGACAAGGCGACCGACGCGTCCTGGTTCTGGAGCACCGTTACCCGGGCGAGTTCTTTGTTGGCGTCCACGTCCCATACCGCGCACGTCACCGGCACGTCGCCGGGGGTGGACTTACACGAACCGCTGACGGCGACCCGCTTGCCGTCAGCGGCCAGGGACACGGTCGGGGCGCCCCGCTGTGGCCGTGGCGTTTGGAAGACCCTCTTTCCGGTCGTCAGGTCGTGAACCTCAATCGCATCGACGTTAACTGAGGCGAACCGTTTGCCGTCGGCCGAGGCCGAGTGAACCTCACCAAGCCCGCCACCGGGGTTACACTCCGCAATTAGGGACGGGCCGACCGGTGAGAGGCCGTTCACTCCGTACACGGTGAAGTGCTGGAACGAATGCGGATGCTGTGTGCTGTGCGGAGCGAACACGCGCGAGCCGCTCGGGAGGAGCACAGCACCGCGCCAGCCACGCGGTGGGCTCCCGTCCTCGCTCCCGAGACGGAACAGAGCCGGCGTCGGAATAGCGTCCAGGGATTTCATGGGAACACTGGGTGGAGCAGGTACCGTTTGAGTCGACGGGTTCGCATTGCGTTGAGTAGCTGCGGCCCCGACCGGTGGCTCCGTGCCGGCGACCCGGGTTGACTCGCTCGCCGTTGGCGACGGCTGGGTTTTCGCACCGCAGCCGCCGAGGGCGAGTACCAATGCCGCAAAAGCGTATCGTAAGCTATTTAACTGCACAGATCTGGCTCCTGCCATCAGTTCAGTAAAGATCCGGCTGCAAATAGTATCAACCGGGTGGGGCACTCAGTTCCGCCGCCGTCTTACCGCCGACCGATCGGAGGTAAGCGGCTACCTCGACTTGGCCGTACATCACGGCGTGATCGAGAGGAGTCAATTCGGCCCAGCATGAGTTAACTGCCGCTCCTCTTTCGACGAGCAACTTCACGACTTCGAGATGGCCTGACCCTGCAGCACCGGCGAGGGCGAAGCAGCGAACCCGACCCGTAATCACATGATTGATCACCGCCCCATGATCGAGAAACCACCGAACCACCTCAAGGTGCCCCTCGGCTGCCGCGGTGTCGATCACACCTTCGGGAGATGGAACTGAGTGGTTGGATTGCGGTGTGTTGACATCTGCCCCTGCTGCAACCAGCATCTCGATGACTGGAAGCAGCCCCACATCCGCTGCAGAGTGCATCCACGTTACCCAGCCCTTCGTGACGAACACTTCGCGGTGATCTCGCAAGGCGCGAGCCACATACTCCACGTCGCCACGAAAGATGGCATCGGAGATTTCACGAGGGCTTGGCGAGCCACCAGCCATGTTTTTTTACTCCGGCATGATGTCGTGTTACTTCGCGTGCCAAGTTGCATTGATGTACTTAAGTGCGATTGTTTTAAGAGTTGCTTGGACCTTAGCTGGCCCTTGATCCTTGACTATTAGAAGTTCATTAAGGACATCACCTGCGTAATCGTTGGTGTGCGACCAGTTCGGTGCCCAAGCCAAGTTCCCCCGACCCCAGTACGGGTTAAGTAGCTCGGTACGGTTATTTACGTTTTGCACATACCGCCAAAGGATTTGCCTAGCGACAAACGATGCATCGGCAGTTCGGGCTTGGTCATTCCCGTCCTTCAGCACGATGTGATGGGCATGGAGTTTAAAGTTCGTCCCCGGGTAATTGCCATTTGCAGATGCCGGCTTCGCACGCCCCAGTGCGTCTCGGTCTAAGCTTTCCAGCCAGCCATTCCACCCATTCGAGGGCTCGGGCGTCAGGGGCTCATTGGTGTATGTCCAGGTTGTTTGCAGGGCAGTTTGCAACTCTTTGATCACTTTGGTTTCTAGCTCATCGAGCTGCTTCTCCAAGTCCCGAAGCTTCTTGAGATCGCCACGAATAGCTGCGGCTTGAGCTTGGATCTGTTCGGCCGTACCACGGGTCAGTCGTAACAGGTCAGCAGCCGTATCAATGCTCTGTTTACCAACGTCTCGAATCGCGTCGATGAAACCTTGGATTCGGAGAACCTGGTTTTCGGCCGCCAACTGCCAAGCAGGCAGACCTTGGATAAGCGTCTTGGCGTTTATGACCGGGAAGGCGTTACTGGCCCGAAGGATCTCCACCTTGCCGTTTTGGTTGATGATCCACAGCCGGTGATTTTCCCCGCCGATAGTGAACGTGATCGGCTTCGTCAGTGCTCCCTGGTATTGGGCAGCATTGGGGCCGTTGAGCCCGAGAAGTCCCTTGGCCTTATTCACCAGCGCCTGAACCGCAGCCTCGACCTTCTGTCGCGGCAGCGCCTGGAGTTGCTTCAACGTATCGGTAACGCGTTTGGGCAGGTCTGACAACTTCAACTGTGCGGCCGCGAACGACAGAGCCGGCCCGACCCCTGCGTCCAGCGCTGCCTTGACTACGTTGGCCAGTTCCACCTTCGCGGTGTTCGTGGCCGGCCCGCCGGCGGCGTTTGCCAGCGCCTGGACCTTCCCGAGAATCGTCCCCCACTGGTCGAGCATCTTCCCGAGCTTATCTTTGTTGTCGAGCAGCCAGGTGACCCCGTTGTAGATGGTGGACAGTACCGCCCCACCCGGGTTCAGTTTCTGCAGGATCACCACCGGCGCCTTCTTGGCAATCTCGGTGACGACCATGTTCGCAATCGCCTCGATCCCGTCCTCGACGAGTTTCTTTGGGTCGAGCTTGTCCACGATGCCGCCCGGGCCGGCCACTTGCGCCAATAGCGCATTGACCGCTTTGAACACCTCGCTGTCGCCCCCGCCGTTGTTCCAGGCGGCCTCAAGGTACTCGTACCCTTGGGCCAGCAGGGCTATGTTGCCCGCGCCGACGGCGTTGACCAGGATCTCCTGCACCCCGTCCCAGTTCAACCGGAACACGCTCAGGAGCCACGGGGCCATTGTGTCCGCGTTCAAGGTGCTTGGCAGGTCTGGTATCGAAATACCACCTGTCAGCCACTCGAACATCTTGGTCTTGAGTGTGCCCCCCAGGTTATCGAAGAACTGCTGGAACCCGTCCCCGACGGCGCCCAGCACGTTCGCCGCGAATGTCTCGGGGTCGCGTATGACGGCCTTGAGAACGTCCTCGGCAGCGGTCCCGAACTTCTCGATCTTGTCCAACAGCTGCGCGAACGTGCCGCCGTACTCCCCGACCTTCTTCATGAACGCCTCGGCCGCCCCCCGGCTGGCCTCGACGAACTTGTTGCCGAGGTACATGCCGGTCCGGCGAACCTGTTCCCCCGCCTCGGTGACCACCCCGTCGGCCCAGGTGATCACCTCGCCGGCACGGCTCCACTGCTCGGACGCCCAGACCTCGACTTGCTTTCCGGCTAGTTCGATCACCCGCGTGAGTTCTTGGGCGGCATATGCCACTTTATCAGCCGCGGCGTCGTAGAGGGCCACGGCCCCGTCCCACACCTCCTCGGCCCAACCGCTCGGGGCCGGTTGCGTCGGGGCCGGGGGGCGGGAGCCCGGAACCGCGTCCGCGGGGGCTCGGGGCGCCCGTGTCGTGATCACCGGGGCACCGTTATTCCGCCCGAAGATCCACTCGCCATAGTGGTCCCGGGCCTTCCACACAAGCCCGTCGATGCTCGAGTACTCGTACTCAACGGCATGATTGTTACCGACTGGCCCCTGCTGAAAGTAAGTGATCCGTCCAACGGCGTCCACGCGGTAGAGCGTTCGCTTGGCGAGTTGGACGCCGGTGTCTAGCCCGGGCCCTGTGAAGCCGCCCGGCCCAACGGTCACGACAATGCCGCGCTCGGTGTTTGCGCCCGGGCCGGTCGCCGTCTGGACGTCGCCGACCGAATACGCGGACAAGACGTCGACTGCGAGGCGAACGCGCACGTTCGACACCGTCCCGGTCGCGGCGATGGTGCCGGCGTTGGTGACGCTGATCGGCCCGGTCTGGTTACGGAATCTGAGGTAGGTTGCGGTCACGGCCCCGGCGCCCTGTTCGGTGAGACCGCCGAAGTCGCCGCGGGAGGAGACCGACACGAACGCGCCACCAGCGCCGATCGCCCCGATATACCCGTCCCCGACGAAAGGCACCGGGCGCGTGTCTCCGGCCTGGTAGATGGACGGCAGCGAGTTCGAATCGGTCCGAGCGGCCAGGGTCACACCGGTGAGGTTGTTCCCGTTGATCGAGTCGAACCTGAAGTTGGTGGCCAGGTCGTACGTCCGGTCGGCGTCGAGTAGGTCCACCGTCAGCCCGCTCAGCTCTTGGACGAACTGGTGGCTGTTCCCGGCGCCGACCTCAAGAGCACCGGGGTCGCCGTCGACGGTCGTCCACTTCAGCATCACCCGCCCGGTGCCGCCGTTGCGGAAAACCTGGTCGCTCAGCACCTGCACGTCGGCCACGTAGTCTTGGCTCCACGCCCCGTCTTTGTCCCGGACGGCCGCGACCACATGATACAAGCGACCGGGGATTGGGTTCGCGATGACGAACGACGGGTTCTCCCCGACCTGACTCAGGGTGTCCCCGGCCACATAAACCTGGAAATCGTACTTGAAACCCGCGCGGGTGTCCGCCGCCGACGGGTCGGTGACATTGGTGAGTGTAAACGTGTAGGTTTGGCCCGGCGACACGCTCCCCGAAGGGCTCACGAGGGTCGCGGTCGGGGCGACGTTCGCGATTAAAACGCTGGCGCTGCTGGCGGTGAATTGGCCCACGGGGTCCGACACGCGGAAGCGTGCGGTGTACAAGCCGCCGTCGTGATAGGTGTGCGCGACCGTGAAGGATGTCGTCACGTTCGATCCGTCAAACCCAAGCGATTGGGCGAGCCACTGATCGCTCGGCACTAAATCGAACGTGCCGTCCCCGTCCCAGTCGGCCCAGAGGCTCGGCGTCACGGTCGGGTCCGAATAGCCAACATCGTTTACGTCAAAGTAAACTGTGGCCCCTTCGCGCAGTGTCTGGGCCGATCCGTCGGGGCGCACAGGGGCCAGGACGACGGTGCCCGAGGGAGCCACGTCGGTGACCGTGACCGTAATGACATCGAGGGACGCGAACCCGTCGTTATCGATCGCGCGGAGCGCGACCCAGTAAGTCCCGGGTGTGACAAACTTGTGCGTTGCGACCAGCCCGGCGATCCCGGGGGTGAGGGTGCCGGCGAACGTCTCGCCGTCGTAATCGAAGTCCCACCCGACGCTTGCGATCCCGTCGTAATCGGTGGCCGTTCCGGTGAACCCGACTGAGGTGCCGGCCTGGATGGTCAGGTCCGTGCCGGCGCTCACGACCGGCGCGAGCTCGTCGATCCAGACGTTGAGCACTGCGGACCCGGTGAAGCCGTGGCTGTCGGTGAACTGCGCTTCGACGATGTGTTCGCCGGCCCCAAACGTGTGCGTCGGGGCGCTCTGCCCCGGCGCCGTGTAGGTCGCACCGGAGCCGTACGACCAGTTCCACCGGACGGTGGAGGAGCCGACGGTGGCGGGATCGTCCGGCTGGCCGATCAAGTCCAACCACCGGGTCGGGGCCGAGAACTGGATCGGCTCGCCCTCGGACCCGTACAGGTCCACCGGGGGCAGCACCACGAGCCTCGGGATGTCGTCCACGGTTACCGTCGTGGTGACGATCTGGCCGCCGCCGAAGTCGTCGTACACATACGCCGCAACGGTGTACACGCCCGGCCCGACGAACGTGTGGCCGACGGTCGCCCCGGACGAGGTCCCGTCGAAGTGCGTGCCGTCGTAGTTGAAGTCCCAGTCGACCCAGGAGTCGGTCGCGCCCCCGACGGTGAAGACGACCGACTGACCGACATCGATTGTGGAGGCGCTGGCGGTGACGCTCGGCGCGGGTAGCGGGTCGCCACCGACCTCGCCCGGCTCCTCCTCGTCGATGGGCTCGTCCCCCGGGGCCGCGGGGGGCTCGGGGTCGTTCGGAATCGCCC
>DASWYH010001287.1:0-3383 GCA_036405095.1 Gemmata sp.
AATGCGACCGGGGTCTTGCACTTCTCGCACGGGCGCGCCGAGTGGTTTTCAATCACGTGCTCGAAGTGGTGGTGCAGCCCTGAGGGCACCACGCCCGAGCCGGTGCAGAGAGGGCACGTCATGTTGAACTGAGCCAGGATCGCCCGCCGGATGAACTCGCTTTTGTTTGGCAACTTGTCGAGGAAGTTGGCGAGGTCGTCATCGACCTTGAAAGCCACGATCTGCGACTTTTCCGTCTTTTCTTTTTTGTCTTTCGCCATGACGGAACCTCGCGTTCAGTATTACGACATCATACGAGCTTCGCGCGAGGGGCACAAGCGGGGCAACACGCGCATGCCCGCGAGACGCTATTTCTGGTTCCGCGCCCGGAGTTTCGCTTCCGTGATCGTACCGTCTTGAACGCGGATTTCGAATTTGAGCTTGCCCTCGGCCGCAGGGCTGCACAGCCCCTTGATTGCGTCACTGTAGCGCATCTCTTTGGTGTTCCCGTTCTTGTCCACCGCCGAGAACTTGGTCTTGGTGGTGACCTTGTAGGTCTTCTCCTGGTCGCCCTCCTTGACGCGGAGCTCTTTGGATTCCTTATCGTACCTGACGAGGGTGACTTCGCCCCCGAGGGCGAGACCGGTGAGAAGCAGCAAACAGCAGAGGGAGAACAACTTTCGCATGCGTGGGCTCCGAGTGCCTCCGGGCTCCGTGCCGCTGGTATTGAACGCGCCGCAGGTGCGCCGGTCAAGTCCCAATACCGTTCGCCGATTACACGCTCAATGATCCTGGCCGGCCCGGGGACGGGCAGAAGCACCGGTTATTGGTGGCCCCATTGAATGAGCGCGTGGACCCGACGGATCGGTGGTACCGTACCACGGCCACTGGGTTGAGCTGATCATTAACGAGTTGAAGGCCACCAGCACGAGAGCCCGGTGCCGCGGGCGTGGTCCGTACCGGGTGTCCTTTACCGGGGCGCTGAAAGTCCGGCTGTGTCGACTCGCCGAGTGTCCGGCCGAACTCGGTGGTGGAGGAAATAGCCGACGAAGCGCTCCAGGGAACGGCGCCCGCGAGTCAACCCGAAGGGGCTCAAAAAGCAGAGACGCACCTGGAGCAAAATACGGCCCCAACACCGTACTCGCGGTGAGCACCCCCGCGCTGCTGGGCGGTTTCGGTGCCCGCGTATCGCCTCCGACGTGCTCGGTTCTCGCTTTTCGGACACAGACACGCCCTTCCGGCCTCGCTCAACCCCTGCCGCGACAGCCGCTTTGCCGCGGACAAGGTGTTTGCACCCGGCGCCTCGTGATACCTCACCACTGACGGCGCCAAAAATCGGGATCGGTCGAGCCAAACGGTCGGTGTCATACCAAGTTGCAGTGATCCGTAATCACCCGAGTGCGACGGCCCAGTGGAACCCGACCGCCCCCTTGACCGTCGCCACGTCGCCGGCCAGCCACCGGCACCGCTTCTCCAGCGGGTCGGTCAAGGCGGCCAGGGTGGCGAACGACTTGTTCGCCAGCCCCTCTCGGACCAACGGCCACAACGGCTCGGCCGGCTGCAACTCCGGGGTGCACGCCGGCAGGTGGTGCAGGACCAGGTTCGGCGGGATCGCCAACTTCCCGGCCCCGTGCCACCCGGCATTGTCCACGATCAGGACCAGCACCTTCCGCCCGTCCGGGTTCGCCCACCTGGCGAACTCGGCCAGGGCCTGGCCCATCGTCGCCGTGTTCGCCTTCGGTAGGATCAGGGTGCGGTTCCGGCCGGTCGCCGGGTGGACGAACCCGAACACGTACAGGGACTCGAACTTGGACTGCCCGTTCGATCGCGGACGATGCCCCCTCAAGGACCACACCCGACGGGCGATCGGCTTGAGGCCCAGCCGCGCCTCGTCCTCGGCCCACACCTCGACCGCCTTGTCGGGATGGGCCGCCCTCAACCCGGCGACGGTGGCGGCCAACCGGTCAAAGCCACCTCCGCTGTTCCTCGGGGGAGGCGGCCTTGGGGTGCCGGGGGCGGGGCACCCGGAGGGCGAACCCGAGCCGGACCAGCCACCGCCACCCGGTCTGGGGGACGACCTCGATGCCCCACTGGTCCCGCACGTACCGAGCCACCTTCGGGCCGGTCCACAGCCCGCCGTCGGGCGGGTCGGCCTGGAGAGCCTGGTACAGTTCGGCCTGCCGGTCCGGGTACAGGACCGACACGGTGCCGTTCCGTCGGCGGCGGTCGGCCAGCCCGTCCGGTCCGTCGGCGTTCCACCGCCGGAGCAGAGTGCGACCCCAGGCGGCGGTGAGGCCAACGGACACGGCCGCCCGGCCGGCGGACATCGGCTGGTCCGGCCGGGTGACCAGCCAGATCACCTGCCACCGGGTCTTCGCGGCCGCGTCCGGGCAGGTGCGGTACCGCCGGGCGATCTCGTCCGGCGGCAAGTGCTCGATAACGGGTATCCGAGTCATGGCTTCCCTCCCATAGTTGGACAGGGATAGCCATCACCGAGATTCGGTATCACTCTGCGAACTCATCGACGGCGTGCTCGTAGAGAAGGCGATGGGAATCACCGAATCGATCCTCGGTGCGTATCTCAGCGGCCTCATCTGGAACCACATCGGGGTTCACGACTTGGGCGTCGTCGCCGGTGCGGACGGGTTCATCCGGCTCGGCCCCGGGTTGGTCCGCGCGCCGGATGTCACCTTCGTCCCGTGGTCGGAGTTCCCGAACGACGAGGTTCCGCAGGACGAAGCGTTCTGGACCGTTGCGCCGGGGCTGATCGTCGAGGTTCTCAGCCCCGGGAACACAAAAGCTGAGATCGATCGGAAATTGACAGAGCTATTCAAAGCCGGGTGCCAGATGGCGTGGGTCATCGACCCGCGCACGAAGACCGCGAAGGTCCACACGTCTGCCAAGGAGTTTAAGGAACTGGACGAAACCGGCACGCCCGACGGCGGGAAGGTGCTGCCCGGGTTCACGCTCGCGCTGGCGGACTTGTTCGCGTCCACGAAACGGAAGGGGCCGGCGTAACGACTTCAGGGTGCCGTCGGCCGTCCCAGCCGCGCCTGATACACGCGCCCGCTGACGGTGTCGTTTCTTCCAGCGAGCGGCAACGTCAGCGGGTGCGTGTTTGAGGGGCACCCGGGCGCCCCTATCGGGTGTACACACCGTGCCCCTCAACGAACACGTTGAGCACCGAACCCTGCGCGTCGTAACGGACCTCGACCGCGCGTCCGAAGAGCGCCGTGCGCATCGTTTCACACACCTGCCACGGAAAGGCAATGCACTCGCTCAGTCCGCACGTGAGCCCGGCGGCCGCGGCGCAGTTCCGAGCGGTCACGGGGTTCGCGATTTGGCGCTTGGTGCGAAACGCGAGTGTGTGTTCCCCGTTCTCCTGGCTGACATCGATTTGCCGC
>DASWYH010001288.1:0-17376 GCA_036405095.1 Gemmata sp.
GGGAGAAACACGCCCTGCTCACCAGGGTCCGGCTACCCGGTCTGATCCGCATGGCAACTCAACTTGCCGACGAGATTGGGGACGAGCAACTCAAGGTGTTCGCGGAGCAGCCCGATCCGGATAGGTACCGCGCCAAGGTCATCGAGTACCGCGATGACCTGCACAGCCTTCTGAGCGAGTTCTTTCTGGCCAGCGGCCACCCGCACTCGGCGTTCGACAGCCTGTGCCAGCGATCGGATCCAAAGTTTTTGGAGGAAGTGGCGAAGAAGGTGCCGGCGAAGCGGTGCGAGCAGATGAGCGAATCGCTGGCGAAAGAAAGGGAGAGTCGGAGACAGCGAAAAGGCGCCAGTGAAGACGAGTCGGCCCAAGAAGAGGAGCGGAAAAAGGAGCGGCGCGCGCTCCGCATCTACCGCGACCTCGCATCGGCATGTCAAGACCCCATCCTGAGTGGCATCCAGTTCCCGACCCTCGGCCAAGACCGGTCGGAACGGCCCGACTGGCCGGCCCAGTACGTCGAAACCGCCGGACCGCACGAGAGAGCTAATCGCCTCAGCATCGCGAGAACAGTTTACATGATGTTCATCGACGCGGAGGTGAAGCGCGATCGGTCAAAGTCTCTGCTGGAGCGCGACTGGTCCGAGTCGGATGACGATGGCGACTTGGTCATGGGCACGATACGGCGGATGCTCGAGTTCCGCCTGACCCAGTACCCTATCGCTTGGGTCGGATCGGCGGAGGTGTACTGGGACCGAAGCGCGGGAGAGGGCGGCTCAGAAGCCGCACGATACCGGGAAAAGCTGGACTCGTTCAGGACGAAAGTAAGCGATCACAAAGAGCCCCTCAATCCAGACCATGCCCGGGAATTATACAACGACGCGCCCCTGCTCCGTGGCAGCGAGCCGATCTTGCGGAGTAGCGATCGCCGCCGCCGCAACGAGTGCCACCGCCTCTGTCTGATCGCCCGGCTGAAGGTCGCCGAGAAGTTCGGCGGTGGACTCAGCGGGGACAAATTGCTGCAACTGGCCGAGGCGTGGTGGCCCCGCATCCGCCGGTCGCTGGAAGCCGCCGAGGCCATCCTCAGCCGCATCGGCGACCCGGCCGACCGGCAGGCCATGGCCATCACCCGGCTGACCTTTGCCGAACTCCTGCTCCGCCGGGCCGAGACCCACCAATTGGCGTTTGACAACGCACAACTGATCGCCAAGGCGCTGACCGCTGCCGCGCAGACACTGGCCGCTGCCGCGCAGACACTGGCCGCTGCCGCGCAGGCCGCCGAGAAGACAGAGGCCGCTACGAAGCCCAGGGCCGAAGTACCACGGACCAAGAAGGCCAAAGTGGCCGTGGACAACGAGGCCGAACCGATCCAGATCGAACTCAACAAACCGAAGGAAGCGGTCAAAGCAGCAGCCCAGGGCGCGAGGGCTGCGAGCGCCGCCGCCACGAACACCACCGCTCTCGCTGAGGCCGTAATCACGGCGGTGGGCGCGGCCCAAAAGGCCGCCGAAGCGCTGGTCGAATCGATGGCGACATCTGCAGACCAATTGACTTCGGACAAGGAAATGATGGCTGAAGCGGTCAAGGCCGTGGAGGAGGCCGCCAGGGCCGCAGTGAAGGCGGCAGCCGAGGCCACAAGCCACCGAGACATTGCCAAGGCCGATCACGCCGAGGCCGTCACCCTGTTATCCACCGTGGAGGCGCTTTTGAATGAGGGCCGGGGAGAGAACCGCTGGCGCTTCTTCTACCTGCTCACGCGGTCCCGGGCGCACATGTTCAAGGCCCTCACCCTCCGTGACGACTCCCGCCGCCAAGCCCAACTCGAATTGCACTGGGCCGCTCGACACCTGGTCGGGGCCACGTCCAACTGTGGCCTGTGGACCGATCGGTACGACGTGCTGGGCTGGTGGTGGGACACCTGGCAGTCGCTTGCCAAGCGGTTCTTCCCCAACCAGCCGCAGCAGTTCAACCAGTACATGCGGGAAATGAAAGCGCGGCTCGGCATTCGTTGGTTTCACGAAAACTACGCTCGGCGTGACGACCGCTGGGAAGTTTTCAGTTGACGACCACTGTGGGCAGACCGCCGCGTCGGGTGCGGCGGTTGGGTCGCTCAGGAGGCCGCCGCTAGCGCCGAGCCGGGGCGAACGTCCGGAACCGCTCGCGTGCGCTCCACAGTGCCCGTGACCCGCTCGGCGAGATGGCCGGGGGGCTACACCGGCGACCGGCTCAACCGCACATTCGCGCGCTTCTGCATCGGGAAGTGTGCCCCGCAGGATGCGGTAACGAATGGCACGTCACCCGCTCGGGCTCTCGATCGCATTCACGGCTTCTTCACCTCGCCATGATTGGGCGGTAACCGACGGGTTGATAAATTGCCAATCGCTAAACGCCCACTTTCCGGAGCCACGCGGCGGCTGGAGTTTGGCAGTAACAACGCCTGGGTGAGCCGTCCGAGCGCGAGCACCCGATATTCCACCGGGAACCGTACCGTTCACGAGTGTAAGGGGCCGATCGACTCAGAGGCGCCGAAATACGCACCCGGCCCGCGTGGCAACCCGCTGTAATGCAGACCACCTCACTAACCCTACTGATGCGCCGGTGCCGGCCCGGCGAGCCCGACGCCTGGGACCGGTTCGTGCGCCTCTATTCCGCAGGCATCTATTCCTGCGTCCGCGGACGTGGCTTCCGGCACGACGACGTGGCGGACATCGTTCAGGAGGTGTTCGTCGCGCTGGTCCAGAAGCTGCCCACGTTCCGCCACCAGGGGGGCCGGAGTTTCCGCGGGTGGCTGTGGGCGATCACGCGCAACAAGTGCCGGGAGTGGGCGCGGCGGCGCGAGTCGGCCCTGGTCCCCCTCGAACTCGAAGCGGTCTCGGGGCGCGCCGAGGAGCCGTTCTGGGAAGGCGAGTTCCGCCGGCACCTGATCGGCCAAATTGCTTCGGCCATCGAAGCCGATTACCCGCCCGAGGTGTGGCGCGCGTTCTGGGAACACGTCGTTGCGGGCAAACCCGCGTCGCAGGTCGCGGCCGAACTCGGGATCAACCTCTGACCCGTTTACACCGCCAAGGCGCGCATCATCGCCCGCCTGAACGAGGAGTTCGCCGACCGTGTCGCCGACTGACCACACGAACACCGATCCGTGCTTCCCGCCCGACCGGGTTCGGGCGCTCCTGCTCGGACGGGGCACCAGCGCGGCGGCCGCGCACCTCGCGCGCCACATTTCCGGTTGCCCCCGTTGCGCCGCGGTCGCCGAGGCCGTCGGGCTCGACTCCGACATCGTTTCCGACCTCCGCCGGGAGCACCTGCCGCCGCCGCCCTTTGATTACGAACTCGCGGACGTGGTCGCCCGCGTCAGCCGCATCGACCGCTCGTCCGGGCTCGGTTCTTCGGGGCCGGCGCCCCCCCTTCCCGATCTCCCGGGGCGGCTCGGCCCGTATCGGCTCGTCGAGTTCCTCGGCGCCGGCGGGATGGGCGCGGTCTACCGGGCCGAAGACACGGCCCTGCACCGGTTCGTCGCCGTGAAGGTGGTCAAAGGGGGCGTCGATACCGGTACGCGGGCACGGTTCCTGAGCGAAGCGCGGGCGCTCGCGGCGGTCCGGCACGACAACGTTGTGACCGTCTATTACGTCGGCGAGGAGCCGGTCCCCGGGGGGCCGGTCCCGTATCTGGCGATGGAACTCCTCGAAGGCCAGACGCTGCGCGACTGGATGGCCGCCGCCCCGCCCCCCTCGATCGGGTGGGTGGTACGGGCGGGGCGCCAGATCGCCGCCGGGCTCGCCTTCGCACACGACGCCGGGTTGGTCCACCGCGACGTGAAGCCGGCCAACCTCTGGCTCGAAGCCCCGCAGGGGTGGGCCAACCGGGCGCCCGGGGACCGCCCCCCGCTCGCCACCGTCGGCCGGATCAAGCTATTGGACTTCGGGCTCGCGCACCCGCCCGGGGTACCGGCCGAAACCGGTGGCGCCGGGACGCCCGCGTACATGGCGCCCGAACAGGCGCGCGGCGAGGCGGTCGACGCCCGCTCGGACCTGTTCGGGCTCGGCTGTGTGCTCTACGAACTGTGTACCGGCGAGTTGCCGTTCCCCGCGCGCGCACGTCGCTGGTTCGGCGATCGAGAAGCGCCCCCGGCGCCGGTTCGTTCACGGAACCCCGCCGTCCCGGAGCGCCTCGCCGACCTGATCGCGCGGCTACTGTCCGCGGACCGCGGCGACCGGCCCGCGTCGGCTCGTGCGGTCGAACTCGAACTCGCCGGACTCGACGCTCACACCACCGCCACACACACCATGTCGGGCCGGGCCGACACCACGGTTGCGATCCGCCCCCGTCGGCGCCTGCTGGTCGGGGCCGCGGTGCTCGCGCTGGTCGGCACGGTCACCATCGCGGGCGTCGCTCGCTCCACCCGCGCCGACACGGCCGCCCCCGCGCCCCCCGGCGGGGCGGCCGAGGAGGCCGAACCGCAGTCCCCCGAGCCCCCGACCGCGCCCCTCGCTTCGGACACGATCGATGACGAGTGGTACCGCACACTGGCGACCCGGCCCCCGCAGCAACAGCTCAACGATGTGCTCCGCGCGCTGGGGCAGTTGAACCCCAAGTACGACTGGGCCAAGGGGAGCGGGTGGGTCGAGTACTACGGGGTGATCCGCCTGACGGTGAACGCCGATGAGGTGACCGACCTGCGCCCGGTTCGGGCGCTGACCGCGCTCAGCGTGGTCCGGTGCCGCGGGTCGGCCCCCGGCCGCGGCGTCCTCACCGATCTGTCGCCCCTGTCCGAGTTGAAACTGAAAGAACTCCACTGCCGAAACAACCCGGGGCTCCGGAACCTGACGCCCATTCGGCTCGACGGTTTGGAGTTCCTGGACGCATCGTTCACGGGCCTGGACACGCTGGCGGGGCTGACGAAGGCGCCCCTTGTGACGATCAAGATCGCCGGGGCGCCGATCCGCGATCTCGGGCCGGTTCGCAAGCTGCCGCGGCTGCGCACTCTCGACTGTACCGGTTGTCCGATTACCGATTTCCGACCGTTAACCGCCGCACCGCTCCGCGAGCTTTCTGCCAACGTGCGGGCCGAAGACGCAGCCGTACTGAACCGCATCAAGACGCTGGAGAAACTTAACGGCAAGCCCGTCAAAGAGTTCTGGAAGCAGCTCGCCGCCCAGCCGCCGAAGTAGCTCGGCCGCTCGGGCGGGCGATTGTGATGGTCTCGTGAAGTCCCCAGACGATCTCCCAAATCCGCGTGTGGGGCGCATTCACCCGGGTAGCAACCTTTTCGACGGTCGGGCCGGGGTTCGCCCCGCGCGTTCCGTCAGCACCGAGGGCTACCCTTGTATCGAGGTCGCACTCCGACACCGGGCGTTCACGCTCATTGAGCTCCTGGTGGTGATCGCCATCATCGCCGTCTTGATTGGCCTACTGCTCCCGGCCGTGCAGAAGGTGCGCGCGGCGGCCGCGCGCATGAAGTGTTCCCAACAACCTCAAACAGATCGGGCTGGCGTGCCACAACTATCACGACGCGGACCAGGCGCTGCCGCCGGCCGGGCAGGCGCACCCCCAGCTCAAGGTGAGCGGTCAAATGCCGAGTCCCGGCCAGGTTCGGGCACAATGGGGGCCGAACTGGGCGGTCCTGATTCTGCCGTATCTGGAGCAGAGCGCGCTCTACGACACGGCGAGCGCGGAGATCCAGAAGTACATGACGAACGCCACGGTCACCACGGCCTGGGCGAGCGCGTCCGGGATCCACAAGAAGACCGTGCGCGTGTACCTGTGCCCGTCGGACATCGGGTCCGACACGCCGTTCACCGCGGAAGGCATTTTGGCCGGGGGGCGAACACCTCCGAACTGGTGGACTGGGCGCGCGGGAACTACGCCGCCAACATGGGTCCGGCCCATCGCCCTGGCCGACAACACGACCGGAGCGGGGGACTGGATGGTCGTTTACCAAGCAGCGCCCCCCTTCGCGTTCAACGAGAGGCCGGTCATCTTCGGGCCCTCGCCCCCGGCCACGTCCTGCTGTTCCGGGGGCATCGGCGGGGACTACCCCGGCGGGTGGGTGCTGGGGGTCAACCGGTCCCCGTCGCTGCCCCCTCTCGGGCCCGGATGGGACGAGCAACACGGTGATGATCGACGAGGTGCGGATCGGCACATCGCCCAACGATGCCCGCGGGTCGTGGGCGCGCCCGGGCGTCGGGGCCAGCGTCGTGAGCGGGTTCGGGCGGTCGAGCGACCCCGGACCGAACTTCGGGTCCGTCACGTCGAGCGACCAGTTCCAGAACTGCGTCAGTGATACGGCCAGCGGGATGGGCTGCAACGGCTACGCGCCGGCCACGGCCGCCGGCGCCAAGAGCCGCCACACCGGCGGCGTGAGCGCCTGCTTCGCAGACGGGAGCGTCCGCTTCGTGGCCAACAGCGTGAGCACCCCGACCTGGTTCCGGTTGCACAGCCGAATGGACGGCCAAACAATTACCAACGGCGACTACTAATCACCATCTGGCAAGTGAACGGGAGGCTGCCATATGACAATATCCAATCAGGTCTGGTGGCCCGCGGTCGCGGTTGTGGTCGCCGCGGCGGCATCCGCTTGCGGGAACCCACCGACCGCCGCGGTGAGCGGAACGGTAACGGACACGAGCGGGAAGCCGGTGACGGGCCTCATCCTGTTCATGCCACAGGACGGGGCAAAGTACCGCGAGGCTGCTGAGGCGCCGATTGTGAACGGTCGCTCCGACCTGCCGACCGTTTCGACCGGCGCGAAGCGGGTCAGCGTCATCGTGACCCGCAACGGGGTCAGCGACCCGTCGCTCGACGTGACCGCGACACCGAACGGCGCCGACCTGCGACCGGGAGCACAGGTGCTCGACGTCACGGTGTCAAAGTTGTGGGGCGTTCGGGCTCGCACCGACGCCTTCCGGGATTACCTTGGCACGTTGCGTGAGTGGGGCTCGCGCGGTGCCCCGCCGGTGCTGTCGGCTTCTGTGTTCCAGAAGCCGGCGTGGGGGCCTCGCTCCCCGGCGCGCTCAACCACACCGGGCACGCGCGCAGAAACTCTCGTTCCACAAACCGCCCGCCCGGGCGGGTGGGCCTACCCCCCCCTCAGCACCTCGTCGGCGCCTTCGGCCAGGAGCATCCCCGCCAGCTCCTGACCGACCGCGAGCGGGGCGGTTGCCAGCCCCTCGTGGGTCGCCACGATGCGCCGCGCGCCGTCGGGGGAAAGGACCGCGCCGCGCACCGTGAGCACCCCGTCCAGCACCTTCGAGGTGGTCCCGATCGGCACGAGGCACCCGCCGCCGAGCGCGTACAGCATCGCCCGCTCGCCCTGCACCCGGGCGAACGTGTCCGCGCAGCGCACCTGCGACACGAGCCGCTTCGTTTCGGCGTCGCCCGCGCGGCACTCCAGCCCGATCGCGCCCTGCCCGACCGCGGGCAGCATCCACCCCGGATCGAGCACCTCGGTGATCCGGTCGGCCAGCCCGAGCCGGATCAAACCGGCTTCCGCGAGGATGATTGCATCGAGGCCCAGATCGTCGAGCTTGCGCAGGCGCGTATCAACGTTCCCCCGGAGGTCGAGCAGTTGCAGGTCGGGCCGCCGGTTGAGCACCTGGGCCCGGCGGCGCAAGCTGCTCGTGCCCACAGTCGCGCCCCGGGGCAAGTCGTCGAACCGCGGGTGCTTCCGGGACACGAAGGCGTCGCCGGTGGGGCCGCGGGGCGGCACCGCGACCAGTTCCAACTGCGGCTCGGGGATCGTGGGAAGGTCCTTGAGGCTGTGAACCGCCACGTCCGCCCGCCCGTCGAGCAGCGCGCTCTGGATCGCCTTGGTGAACACCCCGAACCCGCCCATCGCGGACAGCGCGGACGCCTGGTCGCGGTCCCCGTGCGTCTCGATGAGAACCAGTTCGACCGCCCGGGGGGCCGCGATCGGGCGCAACACGTCCGCAATGTAGTTCGCCTGCCACAGCGCGAGCGGACTGCCGCGGGTGCCGAGTTTGAGAGGCGCGGGCATCACGATTCCTTCCGCTCGGGTGCGTGGTTGGCGCGGAGCCACTCGCGGAGCCGCGCGCGCACCTCGTCGGGTGCGATGCGGCCCGTTTCGAGACGCTGCTTTTCGGCCGGGTCGTTTTTGGCGCGTTCGAGCGCGAGCCACACGGGTTGGAGCCGCTCGGGGTCGTCCGCGCTCCGGGGGAAGATGTGCCAGTGCAGGTGCGGGACCACGTTCCCGAGCAACTCGTAGTTCAACTTGTGTGGCCGGAAACAGGCTTCAATGGCACCGGCGAGGGTCGCCATCTCTTCGAGGAACGCGGCCCGCGCCGGACCGAGTTGGCTCAGCTCGGTCGCGTGCGCGCGTGACGCCAGCAGGCAGTACCCGTTGTAGAACTGCCACGGCCCGACGAACGCGACCGAGTGCGGGAAGTGCCACACCAAGTTGGGGGGCTCCGGGCCGTCCAGGTCCGCGACCGTGCCACACATGCTGCACGCGATGGGGTCTGCCATTCGGTTATGGTAAAGGCGCCACCAAAAGAAGAAAGCCCCCGGACCGGGCCACGCGGGAGTGGGGCGGGGGCGCGCGGTGCCCCTTTTCGGCCCCGATAGCTCCGCGCAGGGGCCGATCCCCGGGTCCGAAAGGCCGTTTGTGCGGTGCCCTGGCCCCGCGCCCGGGCCACCGAGTTCGCGGTTGCGGGACGGGCAAGGTTGCGATTGTGCGGAACGGGTAGATTGTGTAAACCGCTCGGGCGAAACCGGCCGATGAAACAGTCCGCATGGCGCCGCAGGAGGCGCGGAACCCACGGTCGAGGCAGGGAAGGGCAACCGATGGACCTTCGGAACAAGCGAATCCTGGTGACCGGGGCCGGTGGCTTTCTCGGGCGCCATGTGGTTGCCGAACTCAGACACGTCGGCTGCACCGCCCTGTTCACCCCGCGCCGCGCGGAGTACGACCTGACGGACGGCGACGCGGTCCGACGGGTGCTCGACTGGAGCCGCCCGGACGTGGTGATCCACCTCGCGGCCGTGGTCGGCGGGATCGGGGCCAACCGCATGCACCCCGGCACGTTCCTCTACGACAACCTCATGATGGGCGTTCAGCTCATCGACGCCTGCCGCCACCGCGGGCTGGAGAAGTTCGTGTGCGCGGGCACCATCTGCGCGTACCCGAAGTTCACCCCGGTGCCGTTCAAAGAAGAAGACCTCTGGAACGGGTACCCGGAGGAGACCAACGCGCCCTACGGGCTCGCCAAGAAGATGCTCCTGGCCCAGCTCCAGGCGTACAAGCAGGAGTTCGATTTCCCGGGCACGTATGTGCTCCCCGTGAACCTGTACGGCCCCTGGGACAACTTCGACCTTCAGACCTCGCACGTGATCCCCGCGCTGATCCGGAAGTGCGTGAGCGCCCAGGAGGCCGGGCTCCCGGAGGTGCCCGTGTGGGGCACCGGGCGGGCGACCCGCGAGTTCCTGTACGTGGGCGACGCGGCCCGGGGCATCCGGCTCGCCGCCGAGCAGCTCGAAACCCCCGAGCCGGTGAACCTGGGGTCGGGACACGAGATCTCGATCCGCGACCTCGCGCAGCTCATCGCCGACCACGTGGGCTACCGCGGGGCGCTCAAGTTCGACCCGGCCCAGCCCGACGGGCAGCCGCGCCGGTGCCTCGACACCAGCCGCGCCAAGGCGCTGCTCAATTTCGAAGCGACGACGACACTCGAACGCGGGCTGGCCGATACGATCGCGTGGTACCGGGCGCAGTTCCCGGCCACGGCCCGCGCCGCCGCCTGACCCGCCATTTGCACCGGGAGTGACAATGAGCCAGAACGACCCGTCGGCGCTCGGCGACGACGCGCCCAGCGTGCTCCAGGAGATGGAAACGCGGCTGACCGCGATGGTCGAGCAGGCCCACAGCATGCGCCGCGAGGTCGCCCGGATGCACACCGAGGTGGCACGGATGCGCGCGCTGCTCCGGCCCAACATCCCGTGGCGGTACTGGCTCCGGCACCAGGTCAAGACGCTGTTCGCCCTGACCGTGATCATCGGCAAGCTGGACTTCCGGGAGCCCCCCCGGCTGCTCCTGGTCCCCCGCCGGTACTACAAGAAGCCGGCGCTCCGGAACCCGCCGGTGATCTCGATCGCGACCCCGTCGTTCAACCAGGGGCACTTCCTCGAGCACACGATCCACAGCGTGCTCAGCCAGGAGTACCCGCGGCTCGAATACGTGGTGCAGGACGGGGGCTCGACGGACCGCACGGCCGAGGTGCTGGACCGGCACCGGTCCAAGCTGTTCCGGTGCGAGTCCCGCAAGGACAACGGGCAGTCGCAGGCGATCAACCTGGGCCTCGCCGGGACCACCGGCGAGATCATGGCGTACCTGAACTCGGACGACCTGCTGCTGCCCGGCGCGCTGCACACCGTGGCCAAGTACTTCGAGGACCACCCGGACGTGGACGTGGTGTACGGGCACCGGGTCCTCATCGACGGGGAGGGGTACGAGCTGGGCCGCTGGGTGCTACCGAAGCACAGCGACGAGATGCTGCGGTGGGCCGACTACGTGCCCCAGGAGACGATGTTCTGGCGCCGCCGCATCTGGGACAAGGTGGGCGGGATCGACGAGAGCTTCCGGTTCGCGATGGACTGGGACCTGCTGCTCCGGTTCCAGGCCGCCGGGGCGAAGATGGTCCGGCTCCCGCGGTTCCTCGGGGCGTTCCGGATCCACAACTCGTCGAAGACCATGACCGTGGTGAACACGCAGGGCATGGCCGAGATGAGCCGGCTCCGGCTCCGGGTCCACGGGCGCGAGGTCACCAACCTGGAGATCATGGCCGGGCTGCGCCGGTACCACGCCTGGCACGTGTTCCACAACCGCATGTACCGGCTCGGGCTGTTCCGGTATTGAGCCCGGTCGCCTCGCAAACGCCCCCGCGGGGCGGGGACGTTTGCGAGCGCACGAACCCGCTCCCGTTCGGCGACCGGACCGGGTCAGCCGAGCAGCCCCTTCACGACGTGCCCGTGGACGTCGGTGAGGCGGAAGTCGCGCCCCTGGAACCGGAACGTCAGCTTCTCGTGGTTCAGCCCGAGGAGGTGCAGAACGGTGGCCTGGAGGTCGTGAACGTGGACCGGGTCTTTCGCGGGCGCGAACCCGAAGTCGTCCGACGCGCCGTAGCTCGTGCCCTTCTTGACCCCGCCCCCCGCCATCCAGAGCGTGAACACGTAAGGGTGGTGGTCGCGGCCCCAGCTCTTCACGTCCTCGATCCGGCCCTGAAGGAACGGCGTGCGGCCGAACTCGCCGCCCCAGATCACCAGCGTGTCTTCCAGCAGCCCCAGGCGCCGGAGGTCGTTCACCAGCGCCGCGGACGGCCCGTCGGTGTCGGCGCACTGGACCTTGAGTTGCGTGTTCAGGTTGCGGTGCTGGTCCCAGCCCGCGTGCAGCAGTTGCACGAACCGCGTCCCCCGCTCGACCAGCCGGCGCGCCATCAGGCAGTTGTACGCGAAGCTCCCTTGCTTCTTCACGTCCGGGCCGTAGCTGTCCAGCACCTTCTGCGGCTCCTTGCTGAAGTCGGTGAGTTCGGGCACGCTGGTCTGCATCTTGTATGCCATTTCGTACTGCGCGATGCGCGTGCCCACCTCCGGGTCGCCGAACTCCTTGAGGGTCAGCTCGTTCAGCGCCGCGAGGTCGTCGAGCGCCGCCCGGCGGCTCGCGCGGCTCATGCCCTCGGGGTTCGAGAGGTAGAGCACCGGGTCGCCCTGACCCCGGAACTTCACGCCCTGGAACTTCGTGGGGAGGAACCCGCTGCCCCAGTAGAAGTCGTAGAAGATCTGCCCGCACGACGCCTCCTTGTCGCGCGAGGTCATCACCACGAACCCGGGCAGCTCTTCCGTTTCCGCCCCGAGCCCGTAGGTGAGCCAGCTCCCCATGCTGGGCCGCCCCGGCATCTCGGACCCGGTGAGGAAGAAGCAGATCGCCGGCGCGTGGTTCACCTGCGTGGTGTACATCGACTTCACGAAGCACAGTTCGTCCGCAACGGCGGCCGTGTGCGGCAGGAAGTCGCTGACCCACGCGCCGCTCTGCCCGTGCCGCTTGAACCTGGTGATCTCGGGCAGGCACGGGCGCACCGTCTGCCCGCCGGTCATCGTGCTGAACCGCGCCCCCTTCACGACGCTGTCCGGGATCTGCTTGCCCTTCTGCTTCGTCAGCTCCGGCTTGTAATCGAACAGGTCGACGTGCGTGGGCGCCCCGTTCTGGAACAGGTAGATCACGCGCTTGGCCTTCGCCGCAAAGTGCGGGAGGCCATTCAGCCCGCCCACGCGGGTCTTGTCAGCCGCTTGCGAATCGCGCGCGAGGAGCGCGGCAAGGGCCGCGGTGCCGATGCCGGTCGCGGTGCGCCCGAAGAAGTGCCGGCGGGTCAGGTTCGCGTGGTGCCGGGTGAGCGGGTTCATGGCTGGCCCTTTCTCGGTGAACGATGCGGAGCCCGGTGCGCCCGTGCTACTTGTTCAGCGCCTCATCAAGGTTCAGCAGCATCAAGCACACCACCGTGAGCGCGGCGTGTCCGACGGGATCGAGCTTCTCATTGCGCGGCGAGGCGCCCACTTTCAGGAGCTCCAGGGCCGCGCCCTTGTCCGCGGTGAACAGCGTGCGCTGCTTGTCCCACGCATTGGACAGCACCTTCAGTTCCGTTTCGTTCGGCTTGCGGGCCACCACGCGGCGGAACGCGAAGCTCAGCCGCTCGGCGTCGGTGGCGCCGGTTTCCAGTGCGAGCTGCGCGAGCGCGCGGGCGGCTTCGACGTAGGTGGTGTCGTTGAGCGTGACCAGCGCGTGGAGCGGGGTGTTCGTTGTCGTCGTTTTGACGCTGCACGTCTGGCGGTTGGCGGCGTCGAAGAACGTCGTGGGGCCGACGATGCGGCGCCAGAACACGTACAGGCTCCGGCGGTAGAGCGCTTCACCCTTGTCTTGCACGTACCGCTTGTTACCGAAGGTGGCTTCCTCCCAGATGCCGGGCGGCTGGTACGTCTTCACCGGCGGGCCGCCGAGCGCGGGCGCGAGCAGCCCGCTCGCGGCGAGCGCCTGATCGCGGATCATCCACGACGGGAGGCGGTGCCGCGGCCCGCGCGCCAGGAGGCGGTTATCGGGGTCGCGCTCGAGCAGCTCGGCGCTCACCTTCGCGCTCTGGCGGTAGGTCGCGGAGGTCACGATGAGTTCGACGAGGTGCTTCGTGTCCCACTTCGTGCGGTACTCGACCGCGAGCCAGTCCAGCAGCCCCGGGTGCGACGGGCGCGCCCCTTGTACCCCGAAGTCTTCACTGGTTTTCACGAGACCGGTGCCGAAGAACATCTGCCACAGGCGGTTGACCGCCACGCGCGCCGTCAGCGGGTTGTCGTTGGAAACGATCCACCTGGCGAGGTCCAGGCGGTTCTGCCGCGGGGCGCCGGGGCGCGCCGGCGGGGCGCCCGAGCTACCGAAGGTGGGCACGTGGGGAGCGACCTGGCCCTCTTTCTTGCTGTAGTCGCCGCGGGTGAGGACGAACGTGTCGCGGGGCTTGGGCGCGTCGCCCATCACCATCACCTTCGGGAGCGCGGAGCCGGCGGCGTCGCGCGCGTGCTTGGCCTTCCGCACCTCGGGAAGGAGTTTCGCGTATTCGGGCTCCGTGCCCTTGAAGTGCTTGACGAGTTCGTCGTAGTTCTGGTCGGCGCGGTCGCCGGGGCCTTTGCGCAGTGCCGACTCGATGAGAGCGGGGAGCGTGCTGGCGTAGGTCCCGTTCTTGTCCCTGATCGCGGCGGCGTCGCGGAGCCGCTTTTCGATCGGGGCCACCCGCTTCACGAGTTCGTCGTAGGCGGCCTGCGTGGCCTTCTTCCGCTGCTCCTGTTCCGCGGTACCGAAATCGAGCACCGGCGGCGTTTGCCCGCTCCCGCCGCTGCCGGTCACGGGCGTCTGGTTGAAGTACGCGAACAGCCCGAAGTACTCGTTCCGGGTGACCGGGTCGAACTTGTGGTCGTGGCACCGCGCGCACCCGACCGTGAGGCCGAGCCACACGGTGCCCGTCGTCTCGGTCTGATCGAACACGTACTCGACGCGGTTCTCCTCGGCGATGCGCCCGCCCTCTCCGTTGATCATGTGGTTCCGATTGAACGCGGTCGCGAGGATCTGTTCGCGCGACGGGTTGGGCACCAGGTCGCCGGCGAGCTGCCACACCGTGAACTGGTCGAAGGGCAGGTTCTCGTTGTAAGCCTTCACGACCCAGTCGCGCCACGGCCACATGGTGCGCTCGCCGTCGCCCTGGTAGCCGTTGCTGTCGGCGAACCGGGCGGCGTCGAGCCAGTCCCACGCCATGCGCTCGCCGAACCGGGGGCTCGCGAGCAGGCGCGCGACCACCTTTTCGTAGGCGTCGGGGGCGGCGTCCTTCCGGAACGCGTCCACCTCGGCGGGGGTGGGCGGCAGGCCGGTGAGGTCGAGCGTCACGCGCCGGATGAGCCGCTCACGGTCCGCTTCGGGTGCGGGCGCGAGTTTCTCCTGTTCGAGCCGCGCGCGGACGAACGCGTCAATGGGGTTCTTCGTGGGGTGCTTCGTTCGGGGCGCCGCCGGGCGGGTCGGCGCGGTGAAGCTCCAGTGGGTGCCCCACGCGGCGCCCTGGTCGATCCACCTTTTGAGGACCGCCACCTGTTCGGGTTTCAGCGGCTTGTTGGCTTTGGGCGGCGGCATCAGCTCAGTGCGCTCGCCCGTTTCGATGCGCCGGATGACCTCGCTCGCGCCGCTCTTTCCGGGCACGATCACGGCGCCCGTTTTGCGGAGGGCGTCCTGTTTGGTATCGAGGCGCAGGTCGCCCTTGCGGGCCTTTTCGTCGGGGCCGTGGCACTGAAAACAGTGGTTGGACAGGATCGGCAGCACGTCGCGCGCGAAATCGATCTTCTCTTGCGCGGGCCCGAGCGGAGCGGCTGCGAGGAGCACGAACAGCGTGAGAGCGGCGCGCGTCATGGGTGGTGCGGCGGGGGAGGAGAGCGGGGCGGGTTAGGTGCAGTATATCCGCCGAACGGGCGCCCGCGAGAGGGAACTTTGTGCGCACGTTACGGGCTGGCGAACCCGAGGCGTTGTGGTTGCCGCAGGTCGCCGGGCTCCTCGCCCGCTCGCGGACCCGAGGCTGTCGCTTTACGTTCGGTCCGAGTGCGGCAACACCCGCGGAGCAAAGGCGGGCGCCCCGCCCGCGCCCCACAGGGAGGCTCATGCCAGAATGGCGTCAACGGGCTTGCCCTCGCTGCGGGCGAACGTGCGCCCGATCGGGCTGCGGAACGTCTGCTCCCAGTCGATCCCGAGAGCTTTCAGAACGGTCGCGTGGAGGTCGGCCGCGGCGCGCTTGTCCTTCGGCTCTTTGCCGCCTTCGGGGTCCGATTCCCCGACCACCGTTCCGCCCTTGATTCCGCCCCCCGCGAGCGCCGCGGAAAAGTTGTGCGGCCAGTGGTCACGGCCCCCGAGCGGGTTCAGCTTCGGGGTGCGGCCGAACTCGCCGACGCACAAAATGATCGTGTCGCGCAGGGCGCCGCGCTGGTTCAGATCGCGCACCAGGGCCGCGAACGCCGGGTCCAGCGCGCCTTTGAGGCGGGTCGTGATCTCGTGGTTGTTCGCGTGGCTGTCCCAGCCGCTCAGCGTGACCTCGACACACCGCACCCCGACCTCGATCAGCCGCCGGGCCGCGAGACACCCGCGCCCGAAAGGGGTGTCGCCGTACTCCTTCCGGACCGAAGCGGACTCCAGGGACACATCGAACGCCCGGAGCTGCTCCGAACTCATCATCCGGCGGGCCCGGTCCATCGTGTCTTTGTGCCCGGTCGCCCCGACCCGCTTCCCGCGCCCTTTGGCAAAGGCGCCTTCGACCACTTCGAGGTCGCTCAGCCGCTGCTCGAAGCGCCCCGGCGGAACGTGCGGTGTGACGTCGGGCACCTTGTCCTTCGGGTCGAACACTTTGAAGGCGTCGTACTGGGCGCCGAGCACCCCGCCGCGCGCGGGCCACTCGGCCGGCATGATAGACACGTGGCGCGGGATGTCCACGTTCTTGTCCGGAAGGTCGTGGCACACGATCGCGCCGAGCGACGGGTGTGCGACCGTCGGGTCGGGCCGGTACCCGGTCTTGAGGGCGTAGGTGCCGCGCTCGTGGTCGCCCTCCTTGCTCCACAGCGACCGCACGAGCGCGACGTGGCTCATCTGTTCGGCAAGGCGCTCCAGCCCGGCCGCGAGTTGCACGCCCTTTGCGGCGGTGCCGATGGCCTTCGTCCCGGCGGCGATGTCGGTCCCCGGTTTCGGGTCGAACGTTTCGAGCTGGCTCGGCCCGCCGCCCATCCACAAAACGATAACCGACTTTGCCGGGGAGCGCGCTTTTTCGGACGCGCGCGCGAGCGCGGTGCCGAGCGGCGTGAGCCACGCCAGAGCGGACGTGCCCGCGGTCGCAAGGAAGCGACGGCGGTTGGGGTGCGCAAGAAGCGGGTCCACGTGCGCTCCACGAAAAGTGCAGGTGTTCGAGCCGGTAAATGGGAGTACCCCGGCCCGGTGGCCGAGGTTTCACGAACCGGCGCCGTGCCGTCGGCGCCGGCCGCTGAGGAGCCGCCGGGGCAGCGAAACCCGTGAGGTGTGCGGGCCGAACCGCGAACGGGCGGCGGTGCTCGTTCCTCCGCGCGGCGCGACGGTGCCGACGCGGTCCGCCCCATTGTAACGCGGCCCCGGGGCGGGCGCCCGGCGGCAGGTATCACGTCTCGTACACGAACTCCCGATACCGCCCACTTATCCGCTCGCCCCGGGCGCCGCCGCGGCTCTGGTGGCCGAACAACACGCTCACCGGCACCGCCATCACCAGATGAGCGGTGCGTCCCGACCCCGCCGGCGGGGTCCGGCGCGGCGCCGGGTTCGGCCCGCCATTGTGCCCCGGCCCCTGTCGGGCCGGTCAGTGCAGGGGTATGAAGTAAAACCGGAAGCCCGCGTCCCGCAGCGCCATGAAGTTCTCCGGGCGCTCCCACCCGAACGTCTCCTGGAGCAGTTCCACGTTCGCCGCATGAGGGTCCAGTTCGTGCCGGGCGAAGTCCCACACGTCGATCCCGAACGCCCGCGCGAGCTGTTGCGTCGTCCCGGAAGTCACTGACGTAAACACCATCGTGACGACCGTCGCCCCCTCGGGCACCGAGGAATAGCGATCCGGAGTGTACCACAGGGCATCGGCCAACCATTTGTGGTACGGCCCGATTGCGATGACGTGCGCTCGAACCGGCATCGGCAGCCGCTCCACCAGTCTCACCGCCGAAAGAATCCATGCAAGCCGCGTGTGCTACGGTGAGGGCGAATCGCCCTCGGAACCTTGGAGGCTTGCGATGTCCGACACGATTATCGCCATCGACTTGGGCCGGTACAAGAGCGTGGCGTGCGGATACCACCGGGTG
>DASWYH010001289.1:0-24804 GCA_036405095.1 Gemmata sp.
GGTCTTTGTTGTCCTTCACCGCGCTCAGCCAGTTGCGGACGTGGGTCCCCGTTTCGTTCGCGACCTTCCACTCGGCCCTCGGCTTCAGCGCCGGGTTGAACTTGTCGATCGTATCGAACACCTGAATCATCCCGCCGTCCGCGTCGCCACAGTGCAGCGTCTGCTTCGTGCCGTAGAAGGTCGCGCCCACGCCATCGAAGCCGTTCACGAACTCCACGGCGAACGTGGCCACGAACTTACCGTAGTCCCAGACCCCGTGAACCACGTCGGGCGTCTCCCAGTGTTTGAAGTGAGCGACAGTGACGCGGGCTATCGCTCTTTCGTCTCCGCGGTCAGATTTTAGAGTAGGAGGCAGGGCCGGATCCCCCAAGCTCACCTCTCGCTTCTCACGCGTACTTCGCCCTGGCCACCGTCGCGCGGATCAGTGCGGCCCGCGCCTCGAATCGGGTGGCCTCGTCCTTCACGTCCTGCTTCCGCTCGGCCTTCACGTGCTTCAGGAGCTTCCGCAGTTCCTTCGCGCGCTGTTCGAGCCATGTGGCCGTCTCTTCCAGCTCGCGCAGTAGCTTCGGGGCGGCCCGTTCGATGCGGCGGGCCTGGTCGTCGATGGGTTGCGCTTCGTCCACTTGATTGCTCCTTGTGTGGCCCCGGTTCGCCGGGGCGGGGTGCGGGGTTAGGTTGCGCGGTGTTGCTTGCGGTACTTCACTGCGGCTCGTTGCTGCCGGCGGGCCAGCAGCAATTCGCGCAACCCCCTGATTCTCTCCTGGAGAACCTTGTCGGTACACGTGCCCGGCTCAGCAGCCAAGAACGCGCAGATATCCACCAACACGCCAGCCACATCCACCGCTTCGCTCTTGGAAACAACTGGCTCAAGTTTCGCGTACCAATCCTGCATCGTCATGCCCGCTAACCCTCCCTCATATCTGGAATGGGACCGGCCACCGCGACCGGCCCGAACCTCCCCACGCTCACACCGGCCACCCGTCCGCCCCCAGCTCCCGATCACCATCCCGCCGCACTGGTGGCGTGCGGGGCGGGGGATCCGCATACGGGTATCCCGCTCCGACACACCGTAGCTGGTGCTGCCTCGCGTCCCAACGCCGTTGGGCGTACTCGCAATCGTCGCAGAGGTCCGGGAGTGAGGTGTCCGCCTCAAGTACCAAATCGGTGCCCGTGTCGAGCGGCCGGGCCGACACGTTCGACCACACAGAGCCACACCGACCGCAACACACACAGACGCGGTCAGGGATCATCTTCCGCATGACTTTCTCCGGATGAGGGGGCCGGCTCATCATTGAGCCGGCCCGGGGAAGTGATCAGGCCCGCGGCTCAGAGATCAGGGCCACCTCACACGCGACCAGGCCGACATCGACCGCCACGGCCATCGGAAGCGACAACCACACCGGCGAACCCGTCAGCAGGGCGATTGACTGAGCACAGTGCCAGACCGACAGGGCGAGCAACGCGACACCCGCCCCGCCGGCGAGCCACGCGACGGGGTGTTGGCCCGCCCGCCACTTCTCCCCGGCGACCTTCGACAACACCAGGACGAGCACGGGCACCGACAGCCCCATCAGCCAGCCGGCCCACACCGCGGGAGCGTGCTGAGCGTTGCTGAGGCCGTTCAGGGCCGCGGACAGCATCAGGGTGAACGCGACGCCGAACGTAGCCCAGTGGGCCACCGTGCGATCGATAGGCACCGGCACCGCGACCGGTGCGGGTGCCTGCACCTCGGCCGGGGCCGCTTCCACCTTCGGCTTGCGGCCCTTGCGGGACTTCTTCACCTTCTCGGGCTCGAAGCCGGGAACCACGTCGTCGAGAGTCTGCATTGCCGTTCTCCAGTGTGAGGAGCACATTGAGAGGAACCCGGCGGTTGCTCCAGTGGCCACCGGGCCAGGGGAACCGCGGGTGTGTCCAGCACCCGCGGCCCCGATCACCTCGCCAAAGCTCACCCTTCCAGCGTTTCCAACCGGTCGATCAGGGCCGCTTCTTCGCGTTCCCGGTCGCGGTACTGTTGGAGCTGCTCCGGGGTGCAGCTCTCGGTGAACCCGTAGGGCTTGCGAGCGAACCACGTTTGAAGCTCGTCGATCGCGGCCCGGATCTCGTTGGCGGTCGTCAGCATCTCGTCTCTCCGTGTCAGGTGTCCCGTTCGCGTCACACTGATATAATACGCCATACAGATCGAGTGTCAATACGGAAAAAAGATTTTCTTTTGCGCCGAACATGGTAGACTGAACGGGACAAAGAGGAGGTGGACAGTGAAGCCCGAAGAAGTAAAGTCACGAGCGGACAGGTACGCAGGGTGGTTCGGTCCGCGACTACGAGAGTTGCGAGATAAGGCGGGTTTGACCCAAGCGGCCTTGGCAAAAGCGATCGGGATGTCACAAGCGCGAATCGCTGAGTACGAGGGGCCGAAGGCGTTCCGCCCATCATGGGAAACGGTCCTGCGCCTGTGCTTCGCGCTCGACATCGAGCCGCAAGCCTTCATGCGCGAACCGGTCGAAAAGGAAAATGCGGAATCCAGATTGACATCTAATCTGGATGGCGTATAAATAAAGTACCGGAGCAACATCGCTCCGGAAGCCGAATCGCGAGGTGTCGAATGTCTCCCGAAGCTCTGAAGTCGCTCCTGATCCGTAAGCCGTTCTTGCCGTTCCGGCTCCACGTCGCGGACCAGACGAGTTACGACATCACCAAGCCGGACATGGTCATGATCGGCGGTGCGGTGACCTTCATCGGGCTGGTTCGCAACGTTCAGAGCGAGTTCTTCGACGAACCGGTGGTCGTCGCGAACCGCCACATCACGCGGCTGGAACCGATCGTCGAAGAGGTCGCAGCGAAGTAACCGAAACCCGCCCCCGGGATTCTTTCCCGGGGGCGGGTTTCCATTCCGCAAGCCGTCCAGTCACCACCTTCGCCCTGCTCCTGACACGCGCCCCCACATGGTGCGCGGTGCCAGGCTTTTCTCCCGTCGCATCTGCACAATCCCGTAGAAAAATTCAACAACCGTGTTGACTCGTGTCGGCCGCGTTGGTTATTATTCCCAAGGGTGGCTTGTGAGGCCGCTCTCCTCTTCTCTTACCCCTGGAGGAACCGTGAAACGCTCCCCGTTTGGCGAAATGCTCCGGCGCCTGCGGCGAGATGCAGATTTAACTCTGGTAGATCTCGCTGCAACGCTGGGCGTCAGCGTTGCATACATGAGCGCTATTGAGCGCGGGACACGAAACCCTCCGTCCGCTCGGGACATTCAGCATTTGCTGGTAAGGCTTGGCTGCCCTGAGCGATTCACCGAAATGAACCGGCTTGCAATGGCCGCTCGGCGGTTCATTGAAATCCCTCTGGAAGGCTCCGGCGAAGATGTCGCCGATATGCTCATGGCCCTGGCCCGTCGTCGCGAAGAGGGCACAATCACCCCCGAAGAGGCGAAATTGATTCTCGGCATATTGAATAAGCAACAATAAGATCATTTGCGAGGGAAAGATGAGCGCGTTCGTGCCAGAGGTTGCCCCGCTATCGCGTGCTGATATCGAGCAAGAAGCGACTGCGATTACGCAGCGCTGCTACCCGCACCTGCTGACAAGCCCGGGCGCTTTTCCGATCGTGCGTTTTTTTGAGTTTATTCTGCCCGACATGTTCGATTTGGAAACGGGTGTGTGCGATCTCGGGGACGACATTGAAGGAATGGCGTTCCCCGATGGCCGCGTTTTTGTCAGCGAAGAGACCTATCGAGCAGCCTGTCGTAACGACGGGCGCCCTCGCATGACAATGGCTCACGAAAGCTACCACGGTATACGCCACTGCTCACAGCTTAAGACGCAACTCGTGCATACCGGAGGACTGGTGCTTTACCGGCGCCCTTCAATTCCGGCTTACCGCGATCCAGAGTGGCAGGCTAACGTGTTTGCGTCCGCGCTACTCATGCCCGCAGTTGCAATACGGAAGATTGTAGAAGCCGGAAATTTAGCTACGTGGGAACGTGCGACAGTGATTGCGAGCCAATTTCAGGTCTCGCTTAAAGCCGCGGAAGTAAGACTGAAGACGTTGAAGCTACTTTGAGGAAAAAGGCAATCGTTGGTTCCTCCACCAACGAGAAGAAGCAGGCAGGCCAGCCTTAGCTGAACCGCACTGCTTCTTCTGCCACCAAAATCTTCTCCCGGTTGGCGCCGGGAGAAGATTCCCCCCAGGAATACGGCCTCCTGTGGGCTCTGTCCGGTGTGTGAACAGAGGTATCGCACCTCCAATTATCACATCTCCGGCGGGGAATTCAAGTGCCGTTAAAGGAGGTGTGCCGTGGACAATCCACAGCACAAGCCTGCGCCGCCGGGGTTCCGCTGGGTTTTCCCTTTGGAGGTTCGGCACTGGCGTAGCGGTAAGATGATGCGGCGTAAGGACGGGAGGCGCTTTGCGTTCCTCGTTCGCTGTCGCGGCAGCTAACCGGAACCCCGGCGGTATTCCTACCGCCGGGGTTTGCATTTTCTTGGTTCCAGTTCTGGTGTTCACTGCCAAATCTTGCTTCAAGAAACGCAATTGCCGACGGCCCGCAGGAGCTTTAAGGCTTGCAATCGCGCGCCCGGCGCGAGATACTACCGGTGTTGCGTGAATGGGCGACGCGCAACAGAGCGGCCCGCGGAGTTAATCCGCGGGCCGTTTTCGTTTCACCCTTGACGTGACGTTCGCGCGACCGGAAGATTGTGGGGCTGCGTTCCACAGTCTGAGGTTACGCGATGATCGAGCCGGTTTATGACGACGAGGAAGAAGACACCCTGCCCGCACCCAAGACTCGCAACTCGGCGCTGTCGATCGTCGTTGCCGTTGTGCTTGGCGTCATCATCTTTTTGGGGCTTGGCGTCATCGTCGCAAGTTTCGGCCCCGGCGCATTTGTGCGGCTGATCGCCCTCGCGACCCTGATTTTGGCGCCTGCGGTCCTGGCCGGACTGCTGGGCAAAAGCCGACCGATCGGAGCCCGCGGGGGCTTTTATCTCGGCTTGTTCCTCAGCTTCCTGGGGCTCATCATCGTGCTTGCGATCCCGCAAAAAGAGCAAAGGCGGCCACCGCAACCGCGACCCAAAATGAAAGAGTGCCCCTACTGCGCCGAGAGAGTGCAACTCAAGGCTCGCATCTGCCGATTCTGTGACCGCGAAATCGCGTGATGTGATCGACCATAACGAGACGGCCCGCGGATTACCTCCGCGGGCCGTCTCGTTTCTCACCTCTCGATCGTTCACACCGCGGCCGGTTGATCCGCCGGCGCACGTGCTGCCACCACGGCCGGGGTCGCCACCAGCGCGAACAGCCCCGCGAAGAACTCGACCAGCGCGCGGATCTCGTCCAGGTGATCGACGAGCCACGCGAGGAACCCGCCGTCGCCGATCGCCCCGACCTTGCGTTGATCGGCCTGGGCGTCGATCTGCGCGTCGGTCAGGCTCGCCACCAGCTCGGCCGCGTCGGTCCGGTCGTACCCGTGGTCGCGCACGAGTGAGGTCGTCAGGTTCCGCCGCACGAGCGCGAAGAACAGCTTACCGCGTTTCACCTTTGCCATTTTGACGCCTTAAAAAAAGAGCAGAGAGAAGCCGCGGAGCGTGTGGCTCTGCGGCACTAAACCCCAAATCACCGCGCTACCCGCCCACGGTCGGGGGGGCCTCCGGGGATCAGTCGATGCCGAGGGCGTGCGCGTGGTACGCGCGACCGACGACGGCGTAAAAGCACCATTCGCACCCGAACGGCACGAGCGGGATCGTGAGCACGAGGACGGCCCACCAGAACAGCCACGCGGCGAAGTGGTACAGGAGCACGGGGCACCTCTGGTTTGGAAAGAACCCGCGCGGCCACATCCATCACCGCGCCATCCGTTCGCGAACTGGACACCTGCGCCGTTAACGGGGCGTCGGGCACCGGCCACCCGGGCACGACTGCGGCGCACCGGGCAAGATGTACTGCGGTGCGAACTGTGGCAGGTAGCTCGGCAGCGCGGAGCAACCCGGGCCGGAGCACGTCGGGGCCGCGAAGGCCGCCGGTGCGAATGCGGTCGGCGAAGCCCCCGGGAACGCGCCCAGCGGCCAATACCGACCATCAGCCGCGAGCTGGTGCGGGCGCCCCTCGATCGTGAGGAACGAGGGCTGTGCGCTCGGAGCCGACACCACAGCCGAAGCCGTCGGCGCCGCGCTCGCGGTCGCCTTCTTGCAGCACTCGCCGGTGCAGGTGCAAGCCTTCAGTTCGGCCACCTCTTTCTTGAGCGCGGCCACCTCACGCTTGAGGTCTGCGAACTCCTTCACGGTCACCACCTGGCCGTCTTCGCCGAGGTAGTATCGCGTCGGCTCGTCGGCCCGGGCGGTCGCGGACAACGCCCACAGGAACGCAATCGCGAACAGCCCGACCGCGAGGGCGCGGCGCGGGTCGAGTGGGAGGAGAGACAGGGTCATGGGAGAACCTTTCAACAGGGGTTAAGGGCGAAACCCGCTGGGGCTACCAGCGGGGGTAGAACATCGCGGCCAACGCGAGGCACGTCGCGCCGGCCGCGAACAGGATGAACGCCATGCCGCCGGCGTAATCGAGAGCCAGGGCGCGCGGATCAGTGGGCTCTTTCATAGGGCACCTCAGGAGCCGGATTGGGGGAGGAACGCGGAGCCGACCACGGCCCCGAGGTTGAGCCACAGCAAGACCGTGAGCAGCGGGTACGCCCGAGACGCATCGGCCAGCGGCGGCCCGTCCGGTGTACGCAGGCCAGTGATCATGGCCGCGGTCACCACCACGTAGGGCACGCCGACGAACAGGATCAGCGACAGTCCCGCGGGTAGCGGTCGCGGACCCGCCAGCGGGGCGAACAGATGGGCACAGAGCAGCCCGAACAGGAAGCAGATGCACCACTGGTACGGCGGGTACTCCCAGGCCGTCTGGAGCGACAGCCGCGAGATAGTGGCCGCGTTCCCCGAAACGCGGTACGCGATGAAGTCGTAACCCCCGATCAGGGTCGGGGCCGCGAGGATCACGAGCGCGGATGCGATCTGCCAACGGTCCATCTGTGCCCCTCAGGGTGCGAGCGAAAACCGGTCACTACGATCGAACGGGGCGCGGAGCGACAGTTTCGGCGCGGGGAAGTCGCTCTTGCTCTGGAACACTGATCGGCACGCCCACACGTTCCCGAACTGGTTGCTCCCCGCGAACAGGCTCTCGGGCATGGTGCAGTTGCCCGCGTTGCCCCAAGCCGTCCCCCACGAGTTGCGCACCAGCAGTGCCCACGTCCCATCACTCAATTGCGTGAGCCCATAGGCGCAGAGCGCGTGCCCGCCTTTACCGCCGCGGCCCTGACGCGGGAGCAAGCCGGAGCTGTCGGGGGTGAAGTTGTCGTACCACCACACCGCGATTTGACAGATGTATCCCTGCTGGAGCGCGGACGCGAGCGCGTCGAAGCTGTCGCAGATGTAGGCCGCGGCGAACCTGTTCGGCTTGCGCGAGGTGACCGTTGCGGAGTCGGTGTACTTGCGGCCGTTCCAGATGTACGGCACGGCCGACGCTGGCGCGACACCGTTGTTGAGCAACTCCGCGAGGTTGTCCTCTGGCATGCTCCCGTTGTCGCGCCCACCGTTCACCCGCGAATACAGGTCGCCCGCGCTCATGTACACGTAGGGCAACCCGGCCTGCGCACGGCACGCTTCCAACACGGTACACGCCGAGCTGCTCGCACACTGGCCGATACCATCCTGGTCGTGGACCGGCGGGAGGAACGTGCCGAGGTCAACCGGCTTCCACTGCGCCCGTGGGATCAGGGGCGTGTTCGGGCTCTCACCGAATACGCTCCACTTGAGCTTCGGTTTCGCGAGGATCGCGCCGAGCGCGCGGTTACCCGAATGTGTGTCGAACGCGGCGCAGAACTTGTCGGGATCGGTCGGGCACGCCAGGTCCTTGAGCACCTTACCGCTGTCGTCGCAGAGCCACAGCCAGGGTAGCGCCTTGCCCGTGGCGAGCTGCTTGTAAGCGGTCGCGGTGGTGTCGTCGCCATCCGCGCTGATATCGATCAGCCTGTGCGACAGCCCCGCCGCCTTGTACATTGCGGCCACTTTCGGCGAGCCGAGCACGGAGCCGCGCCACGCGCCCGCTTTGCTCGAATCTTCGACCACCACGAACCGCTTCACGGTGCCGATCGGCGCCGGGTCCGGCTTCGGCTCGGGGTCGGGCTGCGGTTGTGGGTTCGGTCCGGGATCGGGCCGGGGCTGCGCGCCCGAAATGGTCACCGTCTGTTTCTTGCGGTCGAACTTCTTCGAGTCGAAGTTCACGACGAACGCATTCACCGTAAATACCGCACCGGGCGGCCCACTGAAGTGCAGTTCCGCGGACGTGTCGCCCTTCACTTCCTTCAGCTTCACCGGGTCGGGGGACACGTCCCAGATGACGCTGTCGCCCTTCTCCGTAGGCATCGTCACGACCGCGAAACTGTTCGCGGGAACGGGGTTTTCTTCGACCTTGATATCGGCCGCGAACGCGAGCGACGCGAGCGCCAGAACGAGAACGGCCGGTGCATAGATCAGCCTCCGCATGGGGGCTCCTTTGTGGGCGAACGGTTTCGGCTTCAGCGCAAGGGCTTGTGTTCGCCCGTGCGCTCTTCGATCTTCTCGACGCGGTTCGCCAGCGCGCCGACCACATCCGTCAACCGCTCGAACTGCTCGTCGCGCTTCGCCAGCTCGGCCGCGTGCCGGGCCTCGTTGCGCTCGTGGATCTTCTCGTATCGCTCGCCTTGCTCGCGGAACGCGGCCAGGGCCGTCGGCACGAGCACGCGGCCGACCCACAGGATGATGAGCACCAGGACGGCGAAGCTGCCGCCCTGAACGATCAGGTACAGGGTTTGTTCGCTCGTCACGGCTCGCTCCCCTTATAGAACCAATCAATCACATATCAGAAACCGACAGGTTGGCGCTATGTGAGTTCGCGCAGCACCGCTCATACCGGGCCGCGCGCGTACGGGTCACGTCGGCGGAAGTGGGTCGCCGGAGGTGGGGTTCACTGCGATGTAGCCGAACAGCTTGTCAGCCGTGAGCGGGCGCCCGCGTCCCAACGCCTCGAACTCGTCGTTGGCCAGCGTACAAACCGCGTCCACCACGGTGCGCACCTGGATACCGGTCAGGTCTGCCCGCGTGGCGAGCGTGTCCCGGGCCTCGGTCCGCGCCACTGCGAGCGCCCGATCCGCGACCGCCCCGACGCCGAGGTCCGCCCCGGCCACGGCCGCAATCGCGGGCGAGTCCTCGGTCACCCCGTCGATCCGCACCCGGGTGCCGTCGCCCAGGGCCGCGACCACCCAGCCCGGTTCCGCCTCGCGGTCCGGGCGTAGGACGGCGAGGCCCGAAACGGCGGGGTCCGCGGCCCTCGCGATCGCGGTTAGGTCCGTCACTTCGATTGGCATCGCCGTAACCTCATTCGTCAACCGTGCCTCGCGCCGCCTCAGCACCACACCTCTCCCACGATCCCGGCCTGCCACGCCGAACTGACACCTGCGTCGCCGTAAAACGTGGCCGTGACGCCGTTGTACACGCGCTCCAGCGCTTGCAGGTAGTGCGCCCCGATCCCCGGGAGCCCGCCGTACATGGCACTCAGCGGCAAGTGTGTAGCACGACCGCCGTTGACGAGTTGCGCCGAGTTCGCGCTCGTGCTGTCCAGTCCGATCCCGACGAACGAATTCACGCCGGCCGTGGTCTCGTTCATCGAGCCGTACACCGTGGCTCGGACCGCGTCTTCATCCAACCCGCGCACGAACTGGACGCGGTTGCTCGCGCTGTTGTTCATGGGCCGCCACGCGTTCGATGCATACGTCCAGGAGTCTGTTGTCTCCTGGGCATACAGCGTCCGAAGGACGCGGTTATACATGTTCCAGACGTACGTTGCCGAAGCGCTGGCCTCAATGGTCTGGGTCGTGTTGACGGCCTGGAACGTGCCCAGGTACAGGCGGGTCTTGTCGCCCGTTTTGCAGTACCGACCGTCCTGGATGCTGATCCCCGTGGCGCGGGCCGTCGCCGTGGACCACGCGAGCTTTTCAATCACCGCCGCGCCAGCAGAAAGGTACGCGAACACGTCGTACACGGCGCCGACCGACATGGTCCCCAGCACGATACCCGTCTCGAAGAATTGCACGAGCACCCAACGGGTGCCGTCCCAGAGGCTGATCAAATCGTGCTTGTACGGCGTGTAGTAGAGGGCCGTGCTGGCTGTCGATGAGGTCACAACGGGCGTGCCGCTGGTCACCGTCAGGCGCCCGCCCGGTTCGAGCCGCGCGAATGCGGCGAGTCGCTCGATCGAGAGCTTTCGGTTGGCGCCGGCACTCGTGTCGTAGATCGGGACGTAATCATCCTTTGCCGCATCGGTCGCGGTCAGCCCGGTGATATCGAGTCCGGCGCCCAAGTCGCTGAGCATCTCCGCCGCGGTGCGCGCGGTGACGGTGTTGTCTGCGTTGATGCGGAGGAAGCGGATGGCGCTCGGGTTCGTTAACACAAACAGCGCCGAGCCGAGCGTCGTCGCGCCCAGGTTCGTGCGGGCGGTCGCTGCGTTCGCCAGGTCACTGAGGTTGTTAGATGCCAGCAGCGCGCCGACGCTCCCGCTGAACTGCGTCCACACCAGCGCCGTCGTGCCGACCGTGATACTGTCCGCGGTCTGGGTGAAAGCCTTGTCTGCGTTCGTGCTGCCCTGTGTGACGAACACGGCCGCACCGTCGAGTTCCGTGGCACTATCCGCATCCGCGGCACGGGTCGGGGCGCCGCTCGCGTTGACGACATAGATCCCGTTCTCGGCCCCGCTGCTCTGGTTCTTGATGAGGATGCGGTCGCCGGTCGCCAACGTGACGCCGTCTACCGTGTCCCCGTTCTCGAACGAGGTCGCCAGCGTGCCGGCTACCGTCGTCGCCACGCGGCAAGGGGCCTTCCAGCGGAGGCCCGCGCTGAGCGTGTCGACGTAGGTCTTCACCGCCTTCTGGGTCGCGAGCCGGCTGTCGCTGTTCGCGGACAACGTACCGTCGGTGTCACTGGCGAGCGCCGAAGCGGTGCCCAGCGCGGATTCCAGCGCGTACTGTGTGTGCGGGTCCGGCGCGGCCACGTGCGCAGAGACGGCGCTCGCCGCGGTCCCGCTCGGGTCCGCGCCCACGTCTGAGGCGCTGAGTGTCACGGCGCCGGTGTAACCGTTAACCGAATCGACGGCCCCAGGTGCGGCCTGCCAGCTCCCGTCGTCGCGCAGGAACTTGGTGCCGTCGGGCGTTCCCGTGAACGGCAAGTCGGTGAGCGCGAGCGCGTCGAACGACGCGCTCGCGAGCCGGCCCGCTGGGGGGACTGAGCTGATGGTGATGCCGTGCAGGAACTGGCGCGCGCTCACGGGTACGACCCTCCGCCTAACCCGTCGCCGGGGAACACGTCGTAGCCCACCGTCCCGAACAGGAGGTAATCGGCGTACATGCCCGGTTCCGATGTGGTGAGGGCCAGAGATCCGGTAGCGGAGTGCAGGTTCTGCCTTATTTGCAGGGTCAGTTGATCCCCGCCGGGCGGCGCGTAGTAGTAGAACGATCTCGCGAGATTCCCTCGCGAGATGATGTCTACTACCCGAACATCAAGTACGATTCCCGCTGATTGCCCGATGACGCTGCCGGCGCTGTTGCGCAGCCGCGCGTAGAGAGTTGCGGACTCGCCCCCGATAGGCGGCGATGTAATGGTTCCGATGCCGGCGACACCGTAGCTGATCAGGTACAGCCCTTCCGCAGCCAGGTCGATGACGTTGAGCGTGTCGGCCCACGATCCCGTGGCCGTGGCGAGGTAAGCGAAGTTAGTTGTTTCCGAGCCCGCAATGATGGCATCTGGAGAAGCCCCCGCCGCTGGCGCCCCGAGCACCACGTACACCATCTGCTCACCGGTCCCGCTCGGCGCCACGAGCAGCCGGGCCGGGCCGCTGGTGGCGCTCGTCAGCTTCGTGCGGTCGCCGGGGACCGGGCGCGCGTACCGGTGCCCGGTGTCGGTGATGGATACCTTCGCGACCGTGACGCCGGCGACGACCACCCGCCCCAGCGCCTGATACGCGATGCTCTCGAACGCGATCACGATCGGATCGTCACCGCTCGCCGGTGTGGCCACGGCGATCACGGGCCGCCGGCGCGCGTCCAGGGGGGCGTCCGCGGGGCTCAGCACCTCGGCCGCTGGGGTCAGGATCGCGTGCGGCGGAATGGTCGCCTCGGCGTTGTTGCGCGCCCGGATCACGACCGCGGGGCGCCACCCGTCGGCGTCCACCGGGGCCGGGCCGGACGTGCGGCGCGGGTCCGCTTCGCGCTGCCGGGCGGTGTCGATGAGCCGGTTCCAGGTCTCGGCCTGGATCACCAGCGGCTCGGCCGGGTGGACGTGTTTCAGCGGGTCCACGGCGTCACTCTCCGATCCCGATCAGGCCGAACGGCGCGCGCCGCACGATCTGCTCGACGTAAGCGGCCTGCGGGACCGACACCGTGTTCCCCTCGCCGTCCGTGATCTCGCCGAACCGCACCCAGAGGTACTGCCACCCGGTTTTGGAGATCGTCTCGGGCGCGAAAGGCAGCTCGCCGGGCACGATCTCGATATCCTCTTCGCTCGATTGCACCCCGAACTCGCAGGTGATCGACCACCCGTCCTGGCCCATCCACTGCCCTTCGGCGCCGAGGAACAGCGCCTCGTCGATCCCCCACCCGTAAAACGGCGCGTCATTGGTCCGCCCCGCCAGGGCCTCCAGCGTGGCGAGATACCCCTGGGTCACGACCGCGCGCGCGAAGGTGCGCTTGATGACCGTGCTCGGTTCCGGGGGCCACTCCACCCCCGCGACCTTCCCGTCGCTGTCCACCCCGATCGCGCGCTTGAAGTCCGGCGCGACCCCGCCACCGCGCTTCCACGATCCGACCGTGCTGCGCGAGTACAGGTAGGTCCGCTTCTGAGCACGGACCGAGAACGAGTACCCGCTGGTGAGCGGGGCGTCGGCGTCCGCGGGCGCCTCGGGGGCCACGGGTGGCGTGCCATCGCTGTCCTCACCGCCGAACGGCTGATCGCCCCCGTTCACCCCGGTCGTGCCGTAGGGCACCTCGACCTTCCACAGGTGCGAGGCCCCGTTGGGCACCGCACGGATGCGTTGACGGAGGAACCCGTTGAACCGCGGGAACGTGCCCGCGAGCGCATATAGGATCACCTCGGCCTCGGTTTCCCCGGCCGTGGTGATGACGTTGAATCGGAGCGTCTCCCCGCCATCCGGACCGAAATCCGTTTCGCGGGAATCAGGGCCTTCGTAAGCGAACATCATTTGAACGCGAGCCTCTGCGCGAACCGCTCGAATGCCTTCACCGCGGCCTCGGTGTTCTTGGCGGTCTGCTCGGCCGCCTTCAGTTGCTTCGCGTCGATCGTGTCCCCGCGGAACACCTGGGCCGCGTTCGCGCCCGAGAACGTGCCCATGCTGGCGAGCGTCGCGCGCTCGGTCGAGGCCACCCCGTTCGCGAGCGCGTCGGCCGCGCCGCCGAGCATGTTGAGCAGGTTCCCGCGGTCGAGCTGCGCCTTGACGCCGGCCAGGGCCGCTTCCGTGGCGCCCTTCGCGCGCAGCTCGTAGAGCGCGACCTGTTCGGCGTTCGCGTTCCACAGGTCGGCCTGTTTCTTCAGCTCGACGTTGAGGTCCTTGATCGCGGCTTCCATTTCGGTGCCGGTTCCCAGTACGCTCCCCGCCATCTCGGCCGCGGCACCGCCGAGTGTCTGGTGCAGCGAGAGTCGTTCCTGCGCCGCCTTCACATCCGCGATCTGTTTCTTGCTGAACTTATCCAGTTGCATCTCGTACAGCTTGACCTGCTCGGCCGCCTGGTTGAATGTGTCGGCCTGCTTCTTCAGCTCCCGGGTGAGTTCGGCGACCGCTTTCTGTTTCGCCGGGTCGTTGTCCGGGTGCAGGATGCGCCCGCTCTGCTCGGCCAGCTCCTGGATGCGCGCAAAATTCTTGGCCCGAGCCGCGTTCTGCGCATCGATCTGCGCCTGAAGGTTCGCGATCGTGCTCTCTTGCTCCCCCGCAACCCAGGTCCCGAAGGCGCGGAACCGCTCCCCGGTCGTGCCCTTCTCCTTGAACACGCCGGCGCGGTCCTTTTGCTCCTGGAAGTGTTCCTTGATCGATGCAGCGCTCTCGTTCTCCTTTTGCAGCCGGGCGATCTCCTTCTCGATCTCCAGGCGCTTCTTTTCGGGGTCGATCAGGGACTCGATCCGCTCCGCGTGGCGGGCCATGTTGCGCTCGTTGATCGCGTCGAGCTGCGCGAGCTTGAGGGCCGCCTTTTCGTACTCTTTCTGGAGATCCTCCAGCCCGGAGATGAGCGAAACCACGCCCTTGAACGCCTCTTGCCCCAGAGCGGTCGCAAGCCCCTTGAGCCCGTCCTTGACGCCCCCGAGCACGGCCTCCGCGCCGGCCCCCGCGTTCTTGCCCAGCGCCTTCATCGCGCCGGCCACGGACTCGGCCTTCTTCTTCGCCGATTCCAGCACGGCGCTCAATTTGTCCTTGCCGTACAGCTCGTACCAGGCGCCCCCGGCCCGCACGTCGTTCGCGCCTTGTGCCATCTCAGCCGCCTCCTCGGGCGAGCCCGCGGCTCGCGATGAACGCTTTCACCTCGTCGATCTTCGCGCGGATCTCCGCCGACTGCGCGCCCCCGAACGGGTTGATCACGCGCGGGTCATACACCTTGGCCGTGAACGGCATCCGGGCCAGGAGTGCGGCGGTGCTCCACGCGGCCAGGAAGCCTTCGACCTCTTTCCGTTTACCCGCCATCCAGACGAGCTTGCGTAGGGTCAGCCGGCCGGGATCGACACCGACGATTCCGGCGAGTTCGTAGCAGAGTCGGAGGGCGTCTGATCCACGATGCTCTTCGCCATCAGTTGGCGGATCAGTGGCCGCAGATGGCTCGGGGAGAAATCCGCATACGCCCCCAGGAAGGCTTCGTAGGCGTCGGACAGGGCGTCGCCGCTGAGCCCGCGCCCGAACTGTTCCGGGGTGACGCCGAGCTTCTCCGCTTGCCCCTCACACAGCACGTACAGGACCCGCACGAACAGGATCGGGTTGGCCTGAAGTGCGCGCAGCTCGGCGAGCCCGTCCTTGAGCAGGTGCCAAATGGTGACGCCCGTGCGCTGGTGGACCTTCTCCATCTCCACCACGTCGATCACGATCGACCACTCGCGCTGCACGTTGTCGCGGAACCGGCTCACGTGGCACCTCACCCTTTGAGGAACTTCCCGGCCGCGACCACGCGGTCACCGCCGGGCTTGACGAACGGCCGCGCGGCGTACACGCCCCGCTTGATTTCACCGGTGCTGCCGTCCTTGAACGATCCGGTCCCGCCGCGCTCCAGCAGCCCCGGCGCGGTCCCGCCGCCGAACTTGACCGGCCCCACGACGACGCTGTCGGTCTCTTTGTCGTAAGCGAAGTACACCAGCTCCCGGAGCGGGCTCACCCGCTGCTTCGTGACCGCCCCGTTCTTCCCCTTCTTCGCCTTCGTGTAGCCGCGGGTGCTGCGGTGGACGTGGGGCGGGGCGCCCGGTGGGCTCTTCCCGGTCCGGTACTTCAGTGAACTCTTGATGTCGCGCCGCGCATACGCACCGAACCGGGCCGCCGTCTTCCGGTACTCCTTCATCGCCTCGGACATCACGGCGCGCGTGTCGAAGAACGAGTTCTTCACCGACTCCATGCCGAAGTCGAAGGGCATGGCTCACCCGATCGCGATCGCGTTGAAGGTCGGGGTGCTGCTCGCGCCCATCACCACCCACTTCGGCAGCCCGTTCGCCGTGAGGGTCGGTTTCGCGTCGAAGGTCGAGTAGATCGAGCCCTCGATTTCCTGCGGCTCGCCGGTCAGGGACACGAGGAACTCGCCCCGGACCCCGCGCGCCCCTTCGACCGTGAGCAGTGCGTTCAGGATGAGCAGGTCGAGCACGGCGGTCTGGGACCAGTGCGCGTCCACGAACGCCCCGTATGTCGCGTCCGCGGGGTCCGCGCGGATCATGAGCTGGATGGCGAGATCGACTTGCGTCTTGCCGTAGATCTTGACCGGTGTCGCACGGCTCGGCGCGTCCGCCCAGTCCCACGGGAACCCGGGCGTGACGGTCCGCACCGCGGTCTGGTTCGTCCAGGTGGGCGTCCCGTAGCTGCCCGTGTTGCGGTAGCAACCGGCCGCGATGCCGAGCAGTAATTTGGTCTCCGCTGCCATGTTGCCCTCACGCGCTCCGCAGTTCCGAAAAGGTGATCTCGACCACGGAGAAGAACAGGTTCCCGCTGGTCAGCAGCTTGGTCACATCGCACACGGTGACGACCGAACTGAGGGTCGTCAGGCCGGGGTTCCAGTCGGGCGTCTCGCGGCTGAAGTCGAACCCCTGAACGATGCGGTCGTACACGAAGTCCACCCGCTCGGTGACCCAGTCCCGGGGCGGGTCGCCGTCGTCCGGGTAGCGCTCCGCGACGTGGACCGTGACCTGGTGCGTGTACAGGTCCTCACCGCGGGTTCCCGGGGCGTTGTCGTAGTTGACCGGGTAGATCACCACCTGGCGGCCCACGGTCTCCTCGAACCCGCTCTCGGCGTCGCCGAACCGCCGGTAGTACGCCCACTCGACCCCCGACGGCGCGACCGGTGCCCACGCTGTTCTCAGCGCGTCCACGAGCTGCTCGCACAGGGTGAGGGTCGGCGTACTCGGCACGGATCAGGCCCTCTTGCGTTTCGTGTGGATCAGCCACAGGGACCGGGTCGCGTCGCTGTGTCGCCAGGCCGGGTCGCCGCCATTCGTGCTCTGCACCGAGAACACGAGTTCGGCGCCGTCGATCACCTGGGTGACCAGGTCGCCGATCTCGGGCGTCGCGAACGGGAACGCGGCCACCGAGATCAGGTAATCGCGCTCGTTGACCGCGATCCGCGCCGCGCCCTCTTCGGACTCGCTCGGGAGCACCTGCCCTACGAGCGCCGTGAGCGGGAACGATTGGGCGCCGCGGGTGTAGGTGATCGCCTCCCCCGCGGCGGCCTCGACCTGATCCCTCAGCCACTCACGCGCCTTCCCGAGCAGGTTCACCGGCGGCCTCCAGGAGTTGGGCGAGCTGCCCCACGGTCTGATACACGGTCTGCTCGTCGGGCGCGCGGGCGGCGTCGCGGTGCGCCTGCGCGGCCCCGTCGCGGAGCGCGGACGTGGTGACGGTGTGCCGGTCCGCGGGCACCTCGTTGGCGAGCGCCACGACATCGCGCGCGAGGACCTCGACGAGCGACCGCGGGGGCTTGCCCGCGATCGCCTTCGCGACCCGTTCCCGGGGCGTGGCGTCGAGGTCGAACGGAGCGACCGGCCGGGCCGAGCCGGGGAACGTGGCCCCCGGGGTGCTCGTGGTCGGGAGCGGCTTGCCGGGTCTCTTCGGTTCGGGGGGCATTGCACGGGTCCTTTGAATGGGCGAGCGGGTGAGGTGCGGGCGCCCGCACCGGTCGATTACACGTAAGGCTTGTGGAGCGCCTTCGCGACGCTGTTGGCCCCGCCCGCGCCCCCGCTGGCGATGAACCCGAACAGGGCGTTGTTGGTCGAGGTGGTGGTGACCTTGTTCACCGAGTTGTCCCACCACACCTTCGCGCCGTTCGCGGCGTTGTTCAGGTTGATCACGTCGTACACGCCACCGCCCGACGCCAGCGCACCCAGCACGCCGTTGGCGATGTCCAGGTGCGCAACCCCGCAGGTGAGCCCGGTCGTGTTGCCGAGCAGCACGACCTCTCCCGCCGAGACGTTGCCGCTCGCCGGGGTGTAGTCGATCATCACGGGTTCGCCGTGTCGGAACGTCGCTTCCATCGCTCAGCCTCCAGGTGTCAGCGGCCCGGGTGCCCAGGCCGTGTCGTACTCTTCCGCGCCCCAGGGGTGCGTGTTCGGGAACCGGGTCTCCCCCGCGTGCGTGAGCCGCACCTTCCGCGTGGCCCCGATCCGGAGCCCCAGCTCGTGCAGGAGCCGCGAGAAGTACCAGTCCTCGGGCTCGACCTGCGGTTCGAACCGTTCCGTGATCGTGTTGAACGCGATCCGGTCGTTGATCGTGAACCGGACCTTGCGCACCCACCTCCAGTCGAACCGGCACACCCACAGGCCGGTGTTGAGCAGCAGCGGGGCGCCCACGTCGGCCGAGGTGAACGTTTCGGGGAGCCCGAACACCTCGGTCATGGTGAGCCGTCGCGCGATCCGCCACGGGTCGCCGGACGGGTGCGCGAGCGCGAGGCTCGTGAGCCCCTTCGGGTCCTTGATCGGCACCGCCGCGCCGAGCACGTCGAGGTCGCGGGCCTCCAGCTCGGCGATGAGCACGTCGAGCCACCCCTCTTCGGGCTCGATGTCCGCGTGCTGCATGGCGAAGTAGGCGACCGGCTCGCCGGCGTGAGCCAGGTTCAGCGCCGAGCACCACAGGGCGTTGAAGTTCGCGGCGAGCAGCGAGCCCTGTTGGTACTGGAACCAAACGCGGTCGGGCCGGGCCGAGGCGCGCCAGAACCCCCGCCCGGCGCCCGCGGTCAGTTGGCCGTACCCGGGCATCCCGAGGTACGCTCGCTTCTCGCTCGTGTCGCCCATCGGGTCTCGCTCACTTCGCGGCGCGGGCCTTGCGGATCGCGTCGAGGATCTGCGCCTTCACCGCCGAGCTGCTGATCGTCACGCCCTCGGCGGTCGCGATCTCCCGCAGCTCCGCAACCGTGTGCTCTTCAAGCCCGTCAGCCGGTGCGGTCGGCGGAACGGTCGGCGGGGATGGCGCAGCCGGGGGAACCGTCGGTGCGGGCGCTGGCACCACCGGAGCAACGGCCGGGGGAGCCGCGGGCGGTTTCGGTGCGGACTCCGGTTTCGGTGCGGGCTCCTCGCCCGCCGCGTCGGTGGCATCTCGCTTCTTGAGCAACTCGCCGGCGCGGAACAGGTCGCGGCCCGTGATCCGGCACGGGTCCGTTTCTCGCTTGCCCTCTTTGAGGGGCGCGCCGAGGGCCTTCAGGACGGCCGCGTCCGCGGGGCCGAGGGTGATCTCGGCGCCCGAGTCCTCCCACCCGGCGCCCATCTCCACGATCCGCTTGTGCTCGGGGCTCATGTCGCCGCTCCAACGGGATTCGGTCAGTCGCAGGGGCCGGACTCGCACCGGCGGCCTCCTGGTTATGAGCCAGGCGAGATGGCTGCTTCTCCACCCTGCAAAGGTGCCCGGGGCGGGTCGGCCCCGGGCGGCGGGCGCGAGGCCCGCGGGGGTAGCTCGTTACGCGCCCGCGTTCTTCACGCACGCGGTCGGGTCTTCCATGCCAACGCCGAAGTCGTGGTACGCGCGCCACTGGCGCCCGAGTGTCGAGAAGTCGGTGTCCGCGTCCTCGATCGTCGGGGTCTGCTGCCCGTTCAGGAACGCGACCCCGACCGCGGCCCGGACCGCCGGGTTCGTGAGGTGATACCACGCGGTGTCGGACTGCCCGCTGATCGCGTTCCCGTCCTGGTCCTTGATCGCGGTGTTGTTCAGGTACGGCGTGACGATCGGCTGGTACTTGCCCGCGTGCGGGTTGTCCGCGCTGTAGACCCCGGTGTCCGTGGTGGTGACCAGGGTCGTGTCTTTGTTGAGGATCAGCGCCGGGGTCTTCAGCGTGGTCGGCACCAGAACCCGGTCCGGGGCCGTCAGGATCGGCTTCCCGTTGCTGTCCACCTGGTTGTCGAACGCGGTCTCGCTCGCGGTTACCCCCGCCTGACCGAACGCCGAGCCGGCCCCGGTGAGCAGGTTCTTGTTGCCGACGCTGAAGAAGCTCGACGGGTTCGACAGGACCGTGACGTACACCAGCTCCTCCAACCGGACCGCGGACATGCGGCCGAGGAACTGCGGGATCTCCAGGAACGACTGGAGGTCGTCGTTGAACATCATCTGCCGGGTCAGCGCGATGACGGCCCCGTAGGTCGCGAGCTGGTTCGTGTACGCCGCGTCCGAGAGTCCCACGTGCTTCAATTCGCCGTCCGGGCCGACCTTCTTGAACGCGCCCGTGGAATCGAGCCGGACGCGGGTCGCGACCTTGAAGTCGGAGAGCGAGCGGATCGCCGCGACCATCGGCCAGGTCACCGCCTGGGCCTCGTAGGCCGCGATCATCGACTTGTTCGCGGTGTTGCCCAGCACGTTGCTGAGTGACACCGAGGTGAACCCCTGCGAGGCGCGGATCGTCCGGTCCGCTTGGAGCGCGGCGCGAATGAAGTCGTTGCTCTTGCGGTTCCCGTGGAAGTGCTGGCCCGCGGCCCGGATCACCTCGTCCATGACCGCGTGGAGCGAGTACCCGCGGAACCGCGGGCTCACCGCCTCGTTCATCACCCGCTCACGGTCGCTCGCCGCGATCCACGCCCCGACCCGGTTGGGGTTCATGCCCCCGGTGATGCACACGGCCGCTTCGATGGTCAGGGCCTGCAACCGGTTCGAGTCGTTGGTCGCCTGTCGGTTCGCCGGCGGGTTCGGGCGCCCGGCCCGGATCATCGCCAGTTCGGTGCGGTCCGCGGTCCAGTTCTCGCGGATCGCCTGTGCGGCAATCGCCACCGACCGGCCCCCCACGTCCATCGTCGGGTTCCCGTGCTCGGCCGCGAGCGCGTTGATCCGGTCGATCCGCTCCATGTTCGCGGCGGCCCGCCGGTTCTGCTCGGCGATCGGGTCACGTGCGGGCCGGGGCGCGGGGCGGGTCGCGGCCCCCCGGATCGGCACCGGGCGCGCCGCTGCGGTGGCCGCGGTTTCCACCGGGGCTGTGGTCTCGGTATCGACCGCGGTTTCGGTGTCGGTGTCGGTCCCGGCATCCGGGTACTCCTCCTTGTAGAGGAGTTGCATGTTCGCCATCTGGGTCGCGTCGAGGGCCGTTGGGTCGCTCCACCCCAGGGACGCGAGCCACTCTTCAAACGTCGGGTTCATAGCCGCAGCTCCCTGAATGGGTCTCAAGACACGGTCCCGGGTCCGGTGCCGCCCGGTCACCGCGACCGAGGTCCGGCGGTCCCCGCCGAGCACCACAAATGACATCTCGCGAAACTTGCACCCGCGCCCGATCAGGCACGGCCCGGGGTACTCGCGCCCCCAGTTCGCCACGCCGACGGCACCGGGCTCGATCTGCACCACTTCGGACGGGTCGCAGCCGACGCTGGCCTGCCAGCGGTAGCCCTGGCGCGCCAGCGCGAGCACCTCGCCGCCCATGTTCCCGCCGCGGCCGTTGGCGTCGGGCGCGACCGGGGTGAACCGCCCCCGGGCCACGAGCTGCTTGTTCTCGACCGCCAGTGCGTCCACCTGACCGACCACGTCGGAAATACCCGGCCAGTGGTTGTACAGGGCCGGGATCAGCGGGTCGGACAGATCCGCGGTTTCGAGGTCCACAACAACCGGATCGGACCATCGGTCGATCCGCATCGACTCGCCGGTGTACGCCACCATCTCGAACGTCGCCGGCTTGTCCGCGGTCGGGGCCTCGGCCCCCGCGATCGTCACCGGCGCGGCCCGCCCGCTGATCCGCTGGGGCGGGAGCGTCTTCGGCGCGGCCCCGTTCACGGACACGACGGCGCTACCGGCTCCGACCGCGGCCCGCTGTTGCTGTCGCGCGTCGCGCCGGGCCAGGGCCGCCGCCTGTCGCCGCTGCTGCCGGTTCGGCATCGGGTTGGTCCTCCGGGTCGGGGAGCGGTTGCACCGGCGTCGCGGTCATCGGCTCGATCGGGTACAGGGTGCCCGGGGGCAGCCCGTTTTCGGTTTCGAGCTTCCGCGCGAGTGCGATTTCCCGCGCCCGCTGGCGGAGGTGCTCCTCCCAGTTCTTGCCCTGCGCGCTGAGCACGTCGGACAGGTTCCGGGTGCCGTTCTTGAGCCCGATGTCGTCCGCGGTCGCGTCCTTTACAGGGTCAATCGAGGGCGTCCCGTCCCACTGCCACGCGCACGTCCACCGGTCCGCCGGGGGCAGGTTCGCGGGCAGGTAGCCGGGAATCAGGAGGGCCTCGCGGAGCCACGCGCGGAACAACCGTTCCAGCACGAGCCGCTCCCGGCGCTCGCGGACGATTGCGGCGTCGGCCCGGTACGGGATGTGGTCCAGTCGCGCGGACGAATAGTTGTACTCGGCGCTCGATTTGGTCGCGATGTTGCGGGGCGCGTTCACCGCGGCCCCGCTCTCGGTCAGGATCTCTTTGCGGAACTCGCCGAACCCGGCGACCGGTTGGGCCGGGTCGAATGCGTCCGCCTCCCACCCTTCGGGGAGCGACAGCAGCGCCCCGCGCTCCAACTCGACCCGGTCGAACGTGGGCCGCTGGGTCGGCTGCGCGGTCGGGTTCGGTGGCCCGTTGTACTCGGGCGGGAGCTTGGTCTTCATGATCCCGCTGATCATCGCCGCGACCTCGGCCGCGGTGAGGGTCGCGAGCGTGTACCGGCGGAGCTGCGCGTACAGCGGGAGCGCCGCGGCCAGGGCCGGCACGCCCCGGGCCTGGTTCGGGCGGTCCGGGTCGAACCAGTGGATCACGGCCCGCGCCGGCACCTTGTCATAGGTCTGCGCGTCGCCGATCAGGTCGCCCGGGTGCGCGCGGAGGAAGTGGTACTCGACCGGGTTCCCGGACGCATCGAACCGGATGCCGTCCACCGCGTGCGGGTCGTTCCACCACAGGTCCGGGGTGGCGACCTGATCGGCCTCGTACAGCCGCAGGTCGAGCTGCGGGCCGGTGTCGGGGAGCGCCGGGTTGGTGATCATCACCCCGAAGCACTCGCCGTCCCGCGCGTCGGTTTCCTCGGCCACGCGGAGCTTGTCCGCCAGCCCGATGAGCCGCGCCCACTCGATCCACCGGGCCTCGACCGCGGACGCCGCGCCCTCGGGGGTCTTCTGCTCGCTCACCACGCCGAAGTCGGGATCGACCGCGACGAACTTCTCCGGCGCGGTCGCCTGCAACCGCGGCCCGGTGCCGATCACGTCGTTGCGCCTGGTGCGCAGCAGCCCCTTGCAGTACCCGTTGTTCTGCGACTCGTACCGCGCGCGGTTGCGGAGGATCTGCCGCACCGCGGGGGAGTGGGCCGCGTTGGCGCTCATCCCGTCGGCCATCGACCAGTGGCGCCGGTTCTCGTCGCTCGTCTGCGCCGCGTCGTAGCGCCCCTGAACCCGCGCCCCGCCGGCGTGCGACTTCGTGCCGGTGCGTGCGCCCGCACCGCGGCCGGTCACCCGGTCGGCGATGCGCTTCGCGACTCGCGCGAGGAACGACATTACACGCGGCCCGTGGTGCCGGGGAGAACGGCCGTCGCCGGCCGCGTCATGTTCCAGGCGGAGCGCGGCCCGCCCTGCGCGTTGGTGCCGCCGGCCTCGGCCTCGGCCTGTTGCTGTTGGAGCGCGGCGATCTGATCCGGGATGGAGTGCGCCGAAGCGGACCGCCCGTCCGGCGCGCTCGCGCTGGCGGGTGAGTTCGCGGCCTCGGCGATGCTGTCGGCGCTAACGGGATCGGGCATGAAAAGGCCCCGCGGGTCAACGAGAGCTACTCATTCACCATGACGCGGGGCCGCGTGCCGCGGGAGCTACGGAATGGCAGAAGTGGAATCAGAGGTGTATTACTGTACCTTGTCTTTCTTCGGCGCCAGCATTCGGGTTGTGCGCTCCTCGGTGGCCTCGCGGTATCCGCACGCGGAGCACTGGCGGTATCGCACCACTCGCCCCCGGGCCGGGCGCCGCGTGCGATACACCTCCAACAGGCGGAACCCGACGCAGTCAGGGCACACGAACCCGCGCGGCTTCTCGGTCTTCAGCTCGCTCACCTTCGGCCTCCCGTCTTTTCCCGCGCGGCTCGCGCAGCGCGTTGCATTTCGCTGAAGCTCATCGCCTTCACCGTTGGCACCTCGGGCGGTTTCGCGCCGCTCGCCGTGCCCGGGTCGAAGTTCACGCCCTGGACGCTGGCCCCAACCGCGCATCCCACGACGCAGTCGAGCCAGTGGTTGTCCGGGTGGTGCGGGCGCTCGCTCCACTTGTCGAACGTGCTGCCCCGGATCGTCACCGGCTCCGCGGTCTCGGCGGCCAGGTGGTCGCCGAGCAGCTCGTGGAGCGGCGCGTTCGGCCCGGCCCGGCCCCACAGGTGCAGGCACCCGGACCCGCCGAGGGGCGCGGTGAACCGTTCCCACACGACCGACTTCCAGGCGTCCGTGTCGAACTGCACCATGCGGCCCATCCCCGTTTCGCTCGTGGTGATGCGCCAGTGGTAACCCGGGCGCGGTTCCCCCGGCCGCGGCTTCCACTCCGCGACCCCGGACGCGGTCTTGGTCCGCGCGATCCCCTTCGAGGGCATCACCACGCCGTAGTGCGGGGTCTGCCGGCACCACGTGTACACAGTCTTCGGTTCCCAGCCCGCGTCCACGAGGCACCGCTCGATCCGCATCCGCGCCCCGTCCCGCTCGCGCGCGTACTCGCGCCCCAACACCTCGGCGGACAGGGCCTCCAGCCCGGCATAGAGTCGCTCGCTCACGCTCAGTTGCGGGTACAGCTCGGCGAGCCCGGGGCGCATGTCGTTCGCCGCGAACACGCTCCGCGACTGCCGGGGCCAGGTGCCGTAGTCGATCACCGAGCCGCCGAACCCTTCGGTCCACGCGCACACCGCGTACCACAGGCCGCGGCCCTTGCCCCCGCCGCAGTCGATGAACGCGGTGAGCCGGGACGCATCCGGGGGCACGGCCCACCGGTCGCACCCGCTCAGCCGCTTCGTCACCTGCGCGGGCACCAGTTCCTTCGCGCCGGCCGGGCCACCGTCCACCTCGGGCGCGTTCTGCCCCTCGGCGAAGAACGCCTTCCGGTCGGAGTAGAACTTGTTCATGGCCGACTGCACGGCCGACAGCTCGTTCGGCTCCTTCTTGTCGTTCCAC
>DASWYH010001290.1:0-5411 GCA_036405095.1 Gemmata sp.
TAGTGCGATTCGTGGACGATCTTGTTCCGCACGGTCGCGACGAACCGGAGCTTCTTCACGAGCCCCGGCGAGAGCCGGGCCTGCACGCTCGTGACCTTCTCGTGGAGCCCCTTTCCGGTCGCGCCGAGCGCCTGTTCGAGAAGCGATTCCAGCGCCTTGGTTCGCGTGACCGCCAGTTCGATATCGCTCATCTAGAGTACCCTTTCGCCTGGGTGTTGGGTGACAACGCGGTCAGCTATTCTGGCGGGTGGTGATAATCCCGCCGGTTCGAATCCGATCGGTAGTGTGTGGCCCCGAGAATGCGCGTGCCAACCGGTCGGGTGGTGGGTAAGATCGCTACACTTCTCCCCACAAATTGCTCGCAACTTCACGTATCTGAAGGGTTAACTGACGTGTCATCAGATCCTACCGCACCCGCACCCACCAGCGACGTTCCCAAGGGCCACCCCACGGGGTTCATGTTCTTCTTCTGGGGTGAGTTCGCCGAACGGTGTTCGTATTACGGCATGCGAGCCATCCTTGCGAAGTACATGATCGAGAAGTTGGGCGTGGCCGAAGGGGACGCCGGCACGTTCATGTCGCTGTTCATCGCGGCCTGCTACTTCTTCCCGCTCCTGGGCGGGTACGTTGCGGACAACTTCCTTGGTAAGTACTGGACCATCGTTCTGTTCTCGGTCCCGTATGTGGTTGCTCAGTTCTTGGTCGGCACCGAAGACAAGTACGTCGTGTTCGGGTCGCTCGTCCTGCTCGCGATGGGCAGCGGGGTGATAAAACCGAACATCTCCACGCTCATGGGGCTCACCTACGACCAGCAGCGCCCCGGCCAGGATCAGCTACGCACGAGCGCGTTCAGTTGGTTCTACCTGTCCATCAACATCGGTGCGGGGTTGTCGCAACTCGCGATGCCGTTCCTCCGAGACAAGTACGGTTACCAGGTCGCGTTCATGTTCCCGGCCGCGCTAATGGCCCTCGCCTTGATCATCTTCGCGCTGGGGAAGCGGTACTACGCACGGGAGACAATCACCAAGAAGGTGGTGGGCGACCCGGCCACGCCGCTGGCCGCCGGAAAGACCGTGACCGGAATCCCGGTCGTGTACCAGATCGTGACCCCCGAAGACAAAGCCGCGGACCGCGCCCTCACACGCGAAACGCTCAGCCGCATCGGGTTGCTGTTCCTCACGGTCATGTTCTTCTGGGCCATCTTCGACCAGTCGGCCAGCACCTGGATTTTCTTTGCCGACACCTACATGGATTGCACCCTGTTCGGGGTCGCCGCGCCTGCCGACGCGATCCAGGCGTTCAACGCGTGGTTCATTGTCGCGCTGGTGCCGGTCAGCGTGTGGCTGTTCAAGACGCTGGAGCGAAAGGGGATGGGCGTCAAGGCCACGCAAAAGATGATCCTGGGCTTCGCCCTGACGGGGTTGAGCATGGTCATCATGAGCGGAGCCGGGTTCCTGGCCGGGGCGAAGCAGGACATGATGAAGTTGACCACCCCCGAAGGCGTGGTGATCCTGCCGAAATGGGACACCGGCGACTTCAGCAAGGTGAGCGGCACCGCGACGGTTGGGACCGAGGTGCCGGTCTCGGCGACCGACTTCGAGTTCGACGAGAAAAAGAAGAAGCTGAACTTCGCGAACGGGAAGGTGCTCCTCAAGGGCGGGAAAGAGCTGACGATCGTGAACGGTCACATTGTCACAACGGCCCTTCCGGACGCCAAGGGGCTTGAGGCCGGCGGCGTTGCGGAGTCGCTGTTGAAGACCGGCGACGACCTGGCAAAGGTGAAGTCGGACCCGGACAAGGCCACAATCGAGCCGGTGGGCTGGGTGAAGCCGAACGAACGGGTGACGGTGTGGTGGCAGGTGTTCGCGTACCTCATCATCACCTGCGCCGAAATCCTGATCTCGGTGACCGGATTGGAGTTGGCGTTCGTGGCGGCCCCGAAAACGATGAAGAGCTTCGTGACCGGGTGCTGGCTGGCCGTGGTGTTCCTCGCCAACCTCCTCATCAACGCACCGATCACGCAACTCTATCAGTACATGGTGCCGAGCGCGTACTTCGCGATGCTGGCCGGGGCGATGGCGGTCGTTATCGTCGTCTTCATCCCCGTTTCGGCCCAATTTAACCGCTCCATGCTCCGCATGAAGCAGGCGGAAGACGCGGCAAAAGTAGCCGAAGGCAACACGGAAACGGTGTAGGCCCGTGGTCAGCAAAACGTGAGCGGGGGCGGAGAAGGTCAACGGGCCTTCTCCGCCCCCGACCGCGTTTAGTAACGCGGAACGCTCGGATCGACCGACTGCGACCAGCGGTCGATACCGCCGGCGAGCGACAGGGCTTCGAGGCCCGCGGCCCGCAGGATCGCCGCGCCCGTGAGACTGCGTACCCCGTGGTGACAGTACACCACAACGGGCGTACCGTCCGATGGCACCTCTTCGACGCGCGCGGCGAGTTCGCCCAGTGGGATCAGGACGCTGTTCGGGAGCGCGCAGGTCGCGTGCTCTTCGGGCTGGCGCACGTCCAGGAGCACCACCGGCACGCCCGCGTCGAGGGCGCGCTTCAGGTCGGCTGGTTGGATCTGTGGGATCATGTGTTTCCTGCTGCCCTCGCCTTGCGGACGGGGAACGCAAACGCACCCTGTAAGCGCGGGTGCGCCTACCCCCCGGCGATGTCCGGTAGTCCGAGTTTCGCGAGGTACTCGCGCTCCTTCGCGCGCATCTCCCGCTCGCCGGACTCGTCGGTGTCGGTGAAGCCCGTGAGGTGCAGGCACCCGTGGATCACGTACAGGAGCAGTTCGAGGTTCAGTTCGTGGTTGCGGTCGGCGGCGTACTCCTTGGCCACCTCGTACCCGATCACCACCTCGCCTTCCAGCGACTTCGCGCCGGGGTCGGTGTACGGGAAGGTGAGCACATCGGTAGGTTCGTCGTGGTTCAGGAACTGCTTGTTGAGCCGGTGAATGTGTGGGTTATCGACGAAGGCGAGCGTGACCTTGCCCGCCTTGACGCCCTCTCCCCCCAGCACGGCGCGCGCGGCGTCCTTGAGCTGCTGGAACTCCAGCGGGTATTCATACGGGTTGGCGACGGATACTCGGATCATGAACGCATTCTAGCGGTTTCCCAGGCCCGGAGCACGTGGGCCGCCACGTCGGGCGCGTCGGCCGGAACGGGCACACACGCGGGCATGTGCCGGAACCACGTCAGTTGCCGCTTCGCGAACTGCCGCGTGTGGGTCTGAATGAGGCTCACGGTTTCGGACCAGTCCCCACCGGATTCGAGGAAGTGGAGCAGTTCACGGTATCCGAGTGCCTGTCTCGCTTCCCGGCTGAGCGGGTGCGAAAGGGCGCGGAGCGCGCGCACTTCATCAAGAAACCCCGCGGCTACCATGAGGGCCACACGGCGGTTGATGCGCTCGTAGAGCGCCTCGCGGGGCAGATCGAGGCGCACCGCCGGGATGCGCACCGCCGGGGGCGGGGCCGGTTGTGCCTCCGCCACGAAAGCGGGCGTGTCCCAGGTTTGTTGCCAGGCCGAAATCGGCTTCCCGGTGAGCGCGTGGACTTCCAAGGCGCGAACCACGCGTCGGACGTCGTTCGGGTGCAACCGCGCCGCGGTTCTGGGGTCCACGAGCGCGAGCCGGGCGTGAAGGGCCGCGTTGCCCTCCTGGGCCGCTTCGGCTTCGAGCGCCGCGCGCAGCACGGGGTCGCCGGGGGGGCCGTCGAACAGCCCGTGAAGGAGCGCTTTGAGGTAAAAGGGGGTCCCGCCGACGAAGATCGGAACCTTGCCGCGCGCGGTGATGTCGGCGCACGCCGCTTCGGCCCGTTCGAGCCACCACGCAATCGTCAGCGATTCCCAGGGATCTAGAACGTCGATCAGGTGGTGCCGAACGCGGGCACGTTCGGTAAGAGACGGCTTCGCGGTGCCGATGTCCATGCCGCGGTAGACGGTCATGGAATCCAGCGCGACGATTTCGCCACCGAGGTGCTCGGCGAGGTCGAGGGCCAGCGCGGACTTGCCGCACGCGGTCGGCCCGGTCAGGATCACGGCTGTTTCAAACGCGGACATGGAGCGATTGTAGCAGCACAACGAGAGGTGGCGGGGGCCGCACCCGCGCGCCCGCGGTGCTCGAGGGCGCCGGGGCCTCAAATGCGGTGGCCGGGCACTCAGGGCGCCGACTCGGCGGGCTCGGCGAAGTACGTTTCCTCACCCCGTGAGGTGCGAACCGAGACGAGCCACAAGTTGTCGCCGCCCTCGCGGGGCTGGATGGGGTCTCCGTGCTTGCGGTACACGCGCAGGGTGTGACTCGTTCGCGCGAGCGGGTTGGTCGGGTCCGGGCGGTTCACGAAGATTTCGGTGCCACGGACCGCGGACGAACCCGGGGAGCCGACCAGCGGGCGGATGACGTAACCGACGACGACACCGAACGCAACAGCGGCGACCAGGAGAGCGGTGCGCGACATGAACGAACTCCGTTCGAGGTTAAACAGCCACCGGTACAGACGACCGCCGCGGAGCCGACTAACCACCCGCGATCTGAACACGAACGCCTCGCGCTGGTGAGCCGGTGCGCCCACCGCGGGTGGTCCGATTCCCCCTCGTGCGTTCGTTTGGAACCGCTCCTCGGCCCTAACACAGAGTAGCGTCACTCTTGACCGAGCACGAGATCAACCGCCCAGCACCCGCGAGCGTGCTCACCCGGCTCACGGCAGTGGCCCAGCACCTCGGCGGCGTCGCACCCGGCGTCCTGGAGCGCGTCGGCGAGAATGGGCAGCGCGGAGAAGTCACGCGATTCGTACATCTGCCGCGCGAGGGCCCGCGCGGTATCGGTGCGCCACGCGGGGGATAAAGTGATGGGCCGGAACGGGTTGCCGAAGATGTCCCGGAGCCAGCCGGCGTGAACGGCCTGGCGCTGGCGCTGGTGCTCTCCGTCGAACGACTCGCCCCGCTCCAGCGCCCACGCGCGCGAAGCCGCGATAGCCGCGTGCGCAACCGAGGGGTGGTTGCCGTCGTCGTACCGCGGCGCCGCCGCGTGCCTGGCCGCTTGGGCGGCCTCGCCGTGGACCCGGGACCGGGCCTCGAAGTTCGGGTACTCCGCAGCAACTGCGGCCTTCGCCTGGCGCCCGGCGGTCGCCAGCTCGCGAGTGGTCGTTTGCCCGTCGGCGTACAGCTCCGCGGAGTACAGCCCTTGTCGGCTCCCGGGTTGGCGCAGGAGGTGCCAAACGCCGCGGGCGCACGCGCACGCGAACAGCCGGAGCCGTCGCCGGCCCTGTTTGCGCCGTGCGGCGCCGCGCGCGTCTCGGAGGAACCGTTGCATCGGCCCCGGGTCGGCGCACGCGCCCCATTCCGTTTCGGTCATCGGTTGTCCCCCGGGGCCGCGCCGGCGCTCGGAGCCGCGGCCCGGTGCGAGTCCGCACCCTCGGCCGC
>DASWYH010001291.1:0-3957 GCA_036405095.1 Gemmata sp.
TGAGAAGGCGCCGGAGAGGGCCGCGCCGCCGCCTTTCTGGATGCGTTCTGTTGCGTCGAACATGGCCTGAAGACGATCAAAGAGCGGGTCCACCTTGGCGAGCGCCGACCCGAACCCGGCAACGGCTTTAGCGCCCCACGCACTGAACCCGTCGCCGATCTTCTCGATGCGCTCACCGGCCTCTTTGAACCCGCCGTTGAGGTTGGCGCCGGCGACGCCGAACAGCCCGATCTTTGCGAATGCGGGCAGCTTGGCAATTGCCTCATCCATGCCGTTGGAAACTTCACCGAGCGCGACCAGAACGCGGCCGTAAGCCTGGATGATCTTCCCCGCAACGGTGGCCACGGCCCCGGTGCGCGCCAGCACCACGTCCCAGACGAAGGCCACCCCTTTCGCGATGACTCGCAGGATGTCGAACGTGGTCTTACCCAGGCTCTTCGTCTCCATGTCGGTGCCGACGATCGCGCTGAGCCACTTCGTCAGCGCCGCGGCGCCGTCTTCGATTTCCTCGGCGATCGCGCCGAACACTTCACCGATGGCGAACCCGGTCACCTCCAGCACGGTCGCGACGCGCTCGATTGTCGGTCCGAGCCGTTCGGCGACGCGGAACACGAGGTCATCGGCCGCGGCGCTGATGCGGTCGAAACCCGTCTGGAACCGGTCGATCCGCGCGAGCCGGCCCGCGTCAATGTTGCCGTACTGTTTGGCGCGCTCGCCGACTTCGGCGAGCCGTTCCACGAGCTTGCCCAGCGCGTGCGCCACGAGCGCCACGCCGGCCAGCGCCACGCCCACACCGGCGCCGAAGAGGAGCTTTCCCATCAACCCGCCCTTGCCCGCGCCTTCGTCCGCTTTGTCCTTGGCCTCCTTCATGGGCTTGGTGTAATCGACATCGGCCAGGTACTTGCCGAGTTGCGCGCCCTTGCCCACGAGGGCTTCGTAGGCGCGCCGGTTGGCCTTCTCGCTGATGCCATCGACAACGCGGCTCGTGTCCCGCGCCCACTTGGCGGTTGCGTTCTCGGCCCTGTCGAGTCCGGCCAACAGCCGGTCCGCGTTGGCCGTGAGGATCACGGCCCCGGTCCCGATCGCATTCGTTGCGGCCATTCGCTACCCGCCCTTCTTCGCGGCCCGTGCGTTGAACCACGCCTTCACGCCGTCGAGGTTGCGCCCCGGTTCCTCGCGGCGGAACTTCGGCAACAGGTCGCGGACGGTGGCCTTGCCGCCCCACACGGCCCCGACGTAGGCGCCGGCGCCAGCAATGCCGAGCGCGGACCGGTCCGCGGGGAACCCGTGCCGGTCGCGGTACTCGGCCCACAGGTTGATTTCGGCCTCACTGAGCGCGGCAAGCTCTGCCAGCGTCTTCCCGAGCGCGAGCCCGAGTTCGCAGAGGAAGCCCCAGCCGGGCGAAGCCGTCAGGAGTTTTTTGCGGTGTCGCCCCACCCGTTCACGTCGGCCACCTTATCCGCGATGGCCTCAGCCACTTCGGCCGGAAGCTGCCGCGCCAGTTCCACGGAGATCGGGGCGCCGTCCCCGCGGGTAACCGCAATTGCGATGAGCGCCGCGAGGTGCGCGGGCTTGTCGTCCGGACACTTCTTGCTGTACTCGCGGAACCTCTGCGCCTGCGCGAACGTCAGGCGCCGCGTGACGAGCGGGACACCCCCCACCTCGAACGACACGGGGGCGCCACCCAGCGCCCCCAAGAAATCAGCATCGGTCATAAGAGCCCCTTTGGGTTCGGTCGCCCCCGCTTACGAAATCGCAATCGGACCGGTCACGACGACGGTACACGTCGCGAGCTTGATTTCGTCGGGCGCGACCTGTTCGACCTTGTTCGAGCGGATGGAGCCGGGAAAGGTCGCGGTCCACGTGGCCGTTTCGCCGTCCGAGTTCAGGATGATCTTGAAGTTCTTCGCGGCGCCCTTGAGCGCGTCGAGTCGCGATTTTTTGTCCGCGCTGAACTCGTATTGGAACGTGAACTCGCCCGCGTCCTTCATGGTGAGAACTTTGCGGACCTGCTTATCGGCCGCGAGGTTCAGGCGCTTGGATTCCACCACGGCGTATTCGTCGTCCGGAACGTTCAGGTTCACCACGTCTTCGATGTCCACGAACGCATCCGCGTTGCCATCGTCCACCTGAATCTTGTCGCCCAACCCGATTACCGGCATTCGTCACCTGTGAGTTTGCGCCCGATCAGGTCGGGGAGTGCCACACCAGATACGTATCCCGGACCACCCGTTCCGTGTCCTGTTCGCTCCCGTTGCGCTCCTCGTTGCCGTCCTGGTAGAAACACCCTTGAACGCCATCGGTGAGGTTGCGCCACGGGGCGCCGGTCGGTGCGAGCCGGTCGCGTACTTCTTTGGCCAGCGCCGCGGCCCCGGCCTGCGTGGTCGCGTAGCAGGCGATTTCGACGGTGGCCGCGTTGAGCCCCGGCCGCTTCCCGGAGAGCCGGGCGCCGGTGGCCGCGGCCGTCTGGGTGACCAGCACGAACGGCGCGTCCCCTTCGGGCGTGTTCGTCTGCGGATACACCCGCCCGCCGGCTACGGCGGTTGCCTCTTTGAGCCGCGCCACTACCGCGATTGCTGCCGTTGCTGCCGCCACGGGTTCACCTCTTGAGCTTGGCGAGCGCCTTTGCGGATTCCCGCGCCATCACCTTCGCGATTTCGGCCGCGAGGGCGCCGAGCATCGCGCGGGAAATCTGGGTCCGCTGGGAGTCCAGCGCGGGCTTAAGGAACGGCTTCGCGGCGCTCCGCTTGGTGCCCTTCTCGACAAGGTGCGCGTACTTCGCGGGGCGAACCGTCTTCCCGCGCACCTGTTTGGTGACCTTCGACCGCGCGCCGATCACCGCCAGCGCCAGTGTCTTCCCGCGAGAACCCTTCTGGCTCTTGATCCCGATCGACTGGCGCAGCGCCCCGGACCGTTTGGGCGCGTTCGGCTTCGCACGCTGTTGCACGAGCTTCGCACCGGCCTTGACCGCCTTCAGAGTCACCGCGCGCTTCTTTGCGGTGCGCTGGATCGCTTCCAAACCGGGGAAACTGGTGAACACCTGAACGCCGATCGCGCGGGGCATAACTCACCCGATCAGTGCCACCGTTTGGAACCCGCGCCCGCCGTCCGTCACCCGCTCGCGCCACACGCCCAACACCGCGAATTCGTCGCCGGTGTCCTTCAGCCGCACGTGATCGACCGCCGCAACGGTCACAACGTGCCGGAACCGCAGAACCATTGATTGCGAGGAACCCGCGGGCGGGTCGCCCGTCTCCGAACCGGACGGGGCTTCGATGCGTGCCCAGTGCTCTTGCGCCGGGTCGGGATCGGGCCAGGACGGCACCTCTTCGCCGGGCGCATCGGGCGCGGCCAGCACACGCGGGAGGATGGCGATTCGGTCCGGGTACATCAGCGCACCTCACCGAATTCGAGGGTGTCGAGACAGCGCCGGGCCGCGGGCGGGAGGTCGCCGTCTGGCGCGTCCCGGAGCGCCTTCACGGTCAGTTGCACGGCCGCTTTAGCCGCGGCGGGAACGTCGGCTGCGGTGCCGTATCCTGCGACGAATCGCACCTCCACGGCTTCGGGCCGACAGAAAGTAGCGGGCCAGTAATCCACGGGCCGCAGGCGCCCGGGTTCGCTCGCGGTCGCCACGTAGTACGCGGCCGGGTCGAGGGTCTGAAGGTCGCCCGCGCTGTCGTAATACTTCACGAACGACACCGATTGCAGCGGGGGGCGCGGTAACCGGATGTCGCCCGTGGAACCCGGGAACCGATCGAGGTACAAGCTGAACGTCTGGGTGATGAACGCGCGCTGACATCCGGCCTCGCACAGTTCGCGCGCCTGCGCGATCATGTCCCCGATGTCCGCGTCTTCGTCGCTGATGGTGATTCGTAGGCGCGCCTTCGCCTCCGACACCGTGACCGGTTCGGAGGCGGGAGGCGTCACCAGTTTCAGCGAGAACCCGTTCACGTTCAC
>DASWYH010001292.1:0-5178 GCA_036405095.1 Gemmata sp.
TTGTGGCACTGCTGGCACTTCGCGCGGAACAGTTTGCTCCCCTCGGCGAGGTGCGCGGGCGTCAGCTTGAGCCGGGCCGCGACTTCCTCTTCGACCGCGATCACGGGCGCCGCGGGCGTTCCGAACGTGCTCTTGAGGAACGCGTCGACCTTCGCCCGCTCGTCCGCCGGGAGCGCGGCCACGTCGGCCGTCGCGCCGCCGAGCCCGTCCAGCGCCGCGATCTCGTCGTTCCGCTTGAAGGGGTCGTTGAGGGCGGGCGCCGGCTTGTCCGGCAGCTTCAGAACGAGGCGGTCGGTGCGGGACGGGAACGCGAGGTTCGGCGGGTACTCCGGCGTCTTCCCGCACCCGCCGAGCAGCGTGGCGATCAAAAGGGCCAGGGCGAGAGCCGTTACGGGCGGCACGGCGAACGCCGTGACCCGAAACCGCCCCCGCCCCGTGTGCCGAGCCGTCATCTGAATCCGGTCCCTCGGGCTTACCCCGCGATGATGTGCTGCCGGGTCATGTAGTCGCCCATGAACAGCACGAACAGGATGCCCATCCAGAACAGCGACGACAGCGCGGTGAGGATCACCACCTTGTCGCCCTGCCGGAGGTGCATGAAGTAGTACGCCACCAGCCCGGCCTGAATGGAGCCGATCATCAGTTGCAGCGGCAGCGTGAACTTGGTCGGCCCGATCTGCATCGAGAGGCCCACGTTCACAAGTGCGAGGCCGAGAATGGCCGCGAAAACCGTGAGCAGCAGGCTCGTGCTGTCGGCGCTCGCGCGGATGCCGTGCGGGTCGTTCGGGTCGGCGGGCGTATTGGGGTTCGACATTGTGTGCGCCTTAGAGATCAGGAAGAACCCGCCCCGCCCCTCCCTTCGCAGGGGGGCACAGGTTTTCGGAGAACCACGAGCGGATGTCTCCCTCCCCGCCCCGGTTTCGGGACGGGGAGGTTCTTGTCACGTTGTTAGTGGTGCGCGCCGTAGCCGGCGCCCGCGAGGTACAGGAGCGGCATCAGGAACAGCCAGATGGCGTCCACCAAGTGCCAGTAGAGGCTCACGACCTCCACGGTACTGTAGTTCTCGGGGGGGACCGTGCCGCGCCACGCTTCCCATGTCACCCACAGGATGCACCCAATCCCCACGATGATGTGGATCCCGTGGATGCCGGTCATGATGTAGTAGAAGCACAGGAACAACTGAACCTTGCCCGGGTCCAGGTTCTTGCTGACCGCTTGGTCGCCGACCTCTTTCGAGAACGTCGGCCCCGGCACCAGGTGCTCGTGGAAGTCCTCGGCGTACTCGAACCCTTTCACGACCATGAACGCCGTCGCCAGCGCCGCGGTGATGAGCAGGTTGCGGATCAGCGCGCCGCGTTCGCCCAACTTGGCCGACCGGATCGCCAGAGTAATCGTGAGACTACTGGTGATCAGGAAGGCCGTGTTGATGGTCGCGAACGTCCGGTTCAGGTGCGAGCTGGCGAACACGAACTCCGCCGGATACCACATCCGGTACACGGTGTACGCGGCGAACAGCCCGCCGAAGAACAGGATCTCGGTCGTCAGGAACATCCAGATCCCCAGCCGCTCGCACGCGTGCTGCTGGCCGAGATCTTCGAAGTGGTGCTTCAGCACCGGTGAGTGGGTGCTAGCCGACAACTTCGGTCTCCTTCTTCATGGGGCCTTCGGGATTGGTGCCGTCCCGGCGGTCCGGTTCGTCTTGCCCGCTGGGGGGCTCGGGCAACCCGCGCCCCATTTGGTCCACACCGATCGCGTACTCGTACGGGCCGCACACCACGATCGGCATCGTTTCAAAGTTGTGGACGGTGGGGGGGCTCTGCGTGGCCCACTCCAGCCCCGTCGCGCTCCACGGGTTCGCGCCCGCCTTCCGCCCGAAGTACAGCGACAGCGGGAGGTAGATGCCCGGGAGCAGGTACCCCAGCCCCAGGATGCTCGACCCGGCGGTGGACATCACGTGGTAGAACTGGAACTCGGCCGGGTAGTTCGGGTAGCGCCGCGGCATCCCGTGATACCCCATCACGAACTGCGGGAGGAACGTCAGGAAGAACCCGACGATCGTGATGACCGCCGCGAGCCGGCTCCACCAGTCGGAGTACATCCGGCCGGTCATCTTCGGCCACCAGAAGTGGAGCGCGGCCATGTACGCCAGCACCATCCCGCCCACCATCACGAAGTGGAAGTGGGCCACCACGAAGTAGGTGTCGTGGAGGTGGATGTCGGTCCCCAGGGTCGCGAGGAACAGCCCCGTCAGGCCACCGACGGTGAACAGGAACAGGAACCCGATCGCCAGAATCATCGGCGCGTGGAACGTGATAGACCCGCGGTACAGCGTCGCGACCCAGTTGAACACCTTGATCGCGCTCGGCACCGCCACGAGCATGCTCAGCAGGCTGAACAGCAGTGCCGCGTAGAAGCTGATGCCGGCGACGAACATGTGGTGCGCCCACAGCAGGAAGCCCACCACCGCGATGCCCATGCTCGACCACGCCACCGCGTGGTAGCCGAAGATGTTCTTCCGGCTGAAGCAGGTGAGGATCTCGCTCACCACGCCCATCCCCGGGAGGATCATGATGTACACGGCCGGGTGCGAGTAGAACCAGAACAGGTGCTGGAACAGGACCGGGTCGCCGCCGATGCTCGGGTCGAAGATCCCGATCTTGGCCGCCCGTTCGACCATGAGCAGCACCAGCGTGATCGCGACCACGGGCGTGGCGAGCAACTGGATCAGGCTGGTCGCGTACAGCGACCACACGAACAGCGGCAACCGGCCCCAGGTGAGGCCCGGGGCGCGCATCTTGTGGACGGTCACCATGATGTTCAGGCCGGTCATGATCGAGCTGAAGCCCGAGATGAACGCGCCCATCACACCGGGGATCACCGCCGACTGCGCCGAGCGGGTGCTGTACGGCGGGTACAGGGTCCAGCCGGTGTCGATCCCGCCCACCAGCACGGCCCACGCGGAGCACGTGGCCCCGATCATGAACACGTACCAGCTCGCGATGTTCAGTTTCGGGAACGCCAGGTCCTTCGCCCCGACCATCAGCGGGATGAAGAAGTTCCCCATGACCGCCGGGACCGCCGGGATCAGGAAGAAGAACAGCATCAGCACGCCGTGCGCGGTGAACGCGCGGTTGTAGGCGTCCTCGGTGAGGATCGCCCCGTTCGGCGTGAGCAGGTTCGTGCGGATCAGCGCCGCGAAGATCCCGCCCAGGATGAAGAAGACCGTGATCGACCCCAGGTACAGGAGCCCGATCCGCTTGTGGTCCACCGTGAACAGCCACGACCAGATGGTGTGGGACACGTTCAGGTAGTTGACCGGTTTGGGTTCCGGCTCGACCGGAACCGGGGCCGCGGCCGGCCCGCGGTGCGTGACGACGGTACTCATTATTTCTTCTCCGGCGAGGTCGTCGGGCGTTCGGTCGGCGCCCCGACGGGCGGCGGGAACTGCTGGTTGTTCTTCTGCGTGTCGCCCGGCTTCAGGCTGCGGATGTACGCGACCAGCGCGTTCATCTCGTCGGCCGAGACCTGGGTCTCGTCGTAGGCCGGCATGATCTTCTCCCACCCCTCGGCCTGCTTCAACCGCGGGCGGCGGATCGACTCGATGATGTAGTGGTCATCGGCCACCTCCTTGCCGCCCCCGGCGAGCGGGACGGTGCTACCGTACAGCCCCTCCAGCACCGGCGCCCGGGCCTGCGCGTTCGCGCTGTGGCAGTTGATGCACTGCAACTTCTTGAACAGGGTCTGCCCCTCCCACGCGAGCGTCCCGTCCGCCGGGTTCGGCGTGCCCTGGAGCGGCTTGAAGCCCTGGAGGAAGTCGCGGTAGTCCTCGTCCTTCACCACCGCGATCTTCCCGACCATCAGCGAGTGCCACGTGCCGCAGTACTGGTCGCAGTAGATGTGGTACTCGCCGAGCTTCGTCGGCTGATACCAGACGGAGGTGTAGCGCCCGGGGAGCACGTCGATCTTCGACCGAAACGCGGGCACCCCGAAGTCGTGGATCACGTCCTCCGAGATCAGCGTGAGCTTCACCGGGCGGTTCACCGGCAGCACCAGCTTCCCGATCGACTTGCGCTCGGCCTCGGTCATGTTGGCGGGGTTCCCGCCGATGATGAGGCGCTGGCCGTTGGGGTACTGGGCCTTCCACATCCACTGCTTGCCGATGATGAAGACCTCTTCCGAGTCGGCCGGGGCGTGGGCCGCGTGGTTGTACACGAACATCCCCCACGCGTAGAAGGTGAGGAACACCAGCAGCGGGATGATGGTCCACGTCAGCTCGAGCCGGGTCGAGCCGAGGATGCGCGGGGTGGACCCGCCGGACAGGCTGCGCCGGTAGCGGAAGCAGAAGTACGTGAGCACCGCGTACACGCCCAGCCCCACGAGGGACATGGTGATGGTCATGTACCAGAACAGGTACTCGAACTGGTCCGCCAGCGTGGACGCCCGCTCGGGGATAAACGGCAACAGGTTCATGCGGTCCCCTCGGGGGGCAGTGTGGGAATCGGGCCGCGCGGGGCGGCGGCTGCGCGGGCCGCGCGGGAGCGGCTCCAGGCGTACAGCGCGCCGACCGCGGCGAGGTAGTACGGCACCAGCACCTTCGGCGCGAGCGTCAGGGTGGTTTGGGGGAACAGAACCACGAGCGCGACCAGCCCGAAGAAGGGCACGATCAGCAGCCCCAACATGTACGGCGCGGCGTCGCGGAGGAACGAGCCGAGGAGCCGCTCACGGTTCAGCGCGAACAGCACCCCGACCACCACCACCAGGAGCGTGATGGCGCCGCCGATCTGAACGACGCGGAGGACGTCGAGCGAGTACCCCTGGTGCAACCGGTCGTAGCGGGAGCACATCAGCGTGAACTGATCGAGGAGCGACCCGCCCTTCCCGTCGGCGGCCTCGATCAGCGACAGCCGCAGCGTCGTCGTCGGCACCACCTTTTTGCCGTCCGGGCCATCGACCAGCGGGCCATCGACCCGGTAAACCTTGTTCAGCTTGATGTCGGTGAAGTACCGCGTCACCTTCCCCTCGGGCGACAGGATCACGATCGCACTGGGGTGGTTGTACTCCTTCATCATCTTGTCGAACTCGAACCGGAAGCCGACGGAATCGAGCACCACCTGGATGGCGTCCTTCGTCCCGGTCAGGAACCGCCAGCCCTTATCGGCGCCGGGGCGCCCGTACTCC
>DASWYH010001293.1:0-6952 GCA_036405095.1 Gemmata sp.
CGAGTACGGCGACCCGACCGTATACGGGATTGCGGCGGCCGACGGCGCATTCTTCGTGCGCACCGGCACCCAACTGTTCCGCATCGGGAAATGACCACCGGCGGGCGCCGCGTGCCCAGCGCGCGGTGCCCGCCCGCGTGTTCACCCTTCGGCACACCCCGTGCATGAGCGACACATTCCCAACCGCTCGCACTGGGGGCCTATGACCGGCCGGGCGGGCTGTGCGCCGACCCCGTAACCGCGCCGTCGCGCGCCCCGGTTCACCCGGGGTACATTGAGCGGGCGCGGTTGGAACCGGCCCCGACTCAAGAGCGCCGGCGGCGAATGGTGACGAACTCCGCATCCGCAAGTACGAACGCGATAAGGGGGCGTCAGGGCGCGCCCGATGAAAGTCGGATCCCTCCGCGCGGTATAAGATGGTGCCCCACTTTACCTCGGGGCGCCTCTGGATCAGACCCATGCTCACCATTCGTAAAGGCACCGACCGCGGCGAGACCCGGTACGGGGGCTGGCTCGACAGCAAACACACTTTCTCGTTCGGCGAGTACCACGACCCGGAGCACCACCAGTACCGCGCGCTGCGGGTCATCAACGACGACAAGATCGCGCCCGGTGGCGGGTTCCCCACCCACCCGCACCGCGACATGGAGATCCTCACGTGCGTGCTGTCGGGGGCGCTGGAACACGCCGACAGCATGGGCAACGGCGAGGTCATCCGCGCGGGCGAGTGGCAGGCGATGACCGCCGGGACCGGGATCACGCACAGCGAGTTCAACCCGTCCGACGAGCAACCGGTTCACCTGCTGCAAATTTGGCTGTTCCCGAACAAGAAGGGGTACAAGCCGGGGTATCAGCAGAAGGAGTTCACCGAAGCGGACAAGAGCGGGAAGTGGGCGCTGGTCGCGTCCCCGTCCGGGGAGCGCGGCTCACTGGTCGTGAACCAGGACGTGCGGGTCTACCAGACGAAGCTCGGCACAGAGCCGGTGCGGCACGAACTGGCACCGGGGCGCGCGGCGTTCGTCCACGTTGCCACGGGGGCCGCAACCGTGAACGGTGTGGAACTGGTCGCGGGCGACGCGGTCGCCGTGGAAGGCGAACGCGCGGTGGTTGCCACCGGAGCGGGCGAACTCCTGCTGTTCGATCTGGCCTGATGCCCGCCGCGAGCGCGGCGCGAGTTCGCGCCGCGCTCGGTGGGGCGCACTCCAGTAGTCTCAAGTAGTCAGTGCTCAGTGATCAGTACGGGATGAGGACACGTTTCGTGTGCCCTTCAACGCGCCGGTGTCAGTTCTCGCTTTTGTGCCCACTGATTACTGACCACTGAGCACTTGAAACTACTGCACTCAATCCGGTGTAATCACCTCACCGTTGTCCGGGGTCTCGCCCGCGGACCAGTTCGGGTCACTCACGCCGCTGCTGATGAACCGCACCGACCCGTCCGCGAACGCCGCGTGAATGCCCGCCGGGCTGATGCTCTGCGACTTCAGCGGGTGAACGTTGTTCGTGGGCGGGGCGAACTCCGGGCGCAACATGCACCGGCACATCCACGGGGCGGTTCCCGTCCACGCGGTCGTCGTCGGGCCGCCCTTGTTCACGAACCCGCTCCGCGGCCAGTAGCCGTTCACGTACAGCGACCCCGGCGCCAGCCCGTTGGCCCACTGGGCATCGCCCGGGTACTGGTTGTTCACCAGCGCGGGCGTGAAGTCCGCCGGGAGCGTGCGCGGATCGGCGCCGTACCCCCAGAGCGTTGCGCCGAACATCGGGTTCCCGCTCGGCCGGGTCGCGACCGCGTACTTTTCGTTGAAGACGATCGTGTTCGACAGCCCGTCTTGCATCTTGGTGAGCCGCGCCCCCTGGTCCCCGAACACCTGCCAGTTCGCCGAGTAGCTGCTCAGCCCCCATTTCGTGTTGGACGAGTTGGCCCAGGCCGGGTACGGGTTCGCGGTGCCGGTCGAAGCGTCCCAGGCCGGCGCCGCGGTCGGCAGGTCGAACAGCCCGTCGGCGGTCTGGGTCCGGTCCGCGGGGTGCCGGAGCACCTTCAGCGCCTGCGCACGGGCGGCGTCGGGGCCGAGCGTGTAGACCGCGTTCTGCTCGAAGTGCGGCAGCAGGTGGTAGAAGATCGAGCCCGACACGCCGCTCCCCTTCACCTGGCCGAAAATGGGCGGGGTGATCTCGTGCGCCGACTCGAAGCTCCGCGCGGCGAGCGAGATCTGCTTCAGGTTGTTTTGCGACTGCGACCGCGCTGCGGCCTCGCGCACCTTCTGCACCGCGGGCAAGAGCAGCCCGATGAGCACCGCGATGATCGCGATGACCACCAGCAGCTCGATGAGCGTGAATCCCTTCGACTTCTGGAACACGGGACCGTCCTCCTGATGCGACTCTGCGGCCGACCCGACGCGGATCAGCCCAACCCGTACCGCGCGCGCAGGACCCGCGCGGCTTGCACGATCGCCCCGAGCTTGGCCTCGGCCACCGCGGCCGAAGACACGGGGCTGTCGGCGAACGTGGCGAACCCGCAGTCGGGGTTCAGCAGCACCCGCTCCGGGCCGAACAGCTCGGCCGCGGCGGTCGCGCGCGCGACGATTTCGTCCACCGGTTCGACGCGGTCGAGCTTCTGGTTCAAGACCCCGACCCCGATCCGGCACCCGTTCGGGAGGTCCGCCAGGGGGGCGAGGGCGCCCGCGCGCGCGGTCGCGAGTTCGAGGACGAACGTGCCGACCGGGAGCGTTGCGAACAGCGGCACGAGGGGCGTGTACGGTCCCGACAGCGCGACCGACTCGTCCCGCGACCAGTTCCCGCGGCACACGTGCAGCGCGACCCGCTCGCGCGGGAGCCCGTCGAGCACCGCACGGAGCAGCTCCCCGGCGAACGCGAGTTCCTCGGCCGGTTCCCGACGGTCGCTCAGCGCGCCGCACATGAACGACCGCTTCGCGGTCCCGCGCGCGAACACCACTTCCGTCAGGACCGGCTCATCGAACTGCACGACCGCGGCGCCGGCGGCGAGCAGGTGCTGCGCTTCGGCGCGCAGAACCGCAACGAGGTCGCGGGCCAGCGCCTCGCGGTCCGGGTACGCCTTATCGGAAACGCACTCCAGCCACATGGTGCGGGTGAGCAGGTACGGACCGGGCAGCGCGACCTTGACCGGCTTCGGTGTGACACCGCGGACGAACCCGAGTTCGTGACCGGCAAGGGAGTGTGAGCGCGAAACGCGCCCGAACACCGCGGGGTGTCGGACCTTCTCCGCCGGAACGTCCAGGGCGCGGAGTTCCTCGGCGAAGTGCTCCGGGTCCGTCACATACGGCAGCAAATCGGTGACCGGGATCAGTTGGCAGTTGTCAAGCCGCGTGGCGACGAAGCTGGCGTAGTTGTCGCGGCGCTGCTCGCCGTCGGTGACGAGGTCGGCCCCGGCGCGCTCCTGCGCCGCGACCGCGAGCCGCACCGCGTCGTCCGCGTACTGCTGGAACTCGTCTTCCGGGAGCCGGCCGGACAGGCGCTCGTGCAGCGCGCGAACGAGCCACGCGGGCCGCGGCCAGCTCCCGACACCCATTACCGCGAAGGGCCTGATTTCGGGTGGCGCGGGGGCAGCGACCGCTTCGGCCGTGTGTCGTGCCGGCGATTCAGGGGGGCGAAGAACCGCGGTGCGGGCCGGAGCGGGTGAGATGCTCGCGGCCCCAGGCGGCACCGCACCGGCTTTGCGTATCAGATAACTGCGCACGGCGCCCGCGCGCGTGCGGGAGAGGAGTTCGTTACCGGTGAGCCGCGCCCACGCGGGGAGGTCTTCCTCGACCGACGGTTCGGAGGACCGCACCTCAAGAACCTGCCCCGCGCCCAGTGGGTCGATGTGGCGCCGGATCAGCAGCAGCAGCCCGTTACCGCAGTCGAGGTTCCCGCCGTCGAAGCTCGCGTCGGGCGCGACCGTGTGTTGTTCGGACCAGTTCATGGGGCCGCTCAAAAGTACGGGTCGCGGGACACAACTACGGGCGCCTTCAGCGCGACCGCGTAGACGGCCTCGCGCTGACTCGCTTTGCCCTTCTTGTCTTTCAGGTTGAGCGTCACGGTAACGCGAACGACGTCCTTATCGGATGCGTCCACCTTGCCGACCGTGTAATCGGTGAGCGCGTGCGTGGCGCGCAGCTCCTCCGAGAAGTCGATCGGGTCGGGGAGCGCCTTGAGCTTCGCTGGCGGCTCGTTCGCTTTCCACGAGTCGAGCGCCAGGACCACCGCTTGTCGGGCGCGCTCGGTTTCCGCCGGCGACCGATCGGAGCCGCCGCACCCGAGCGCGCTCGCGCTCAGCACGAACAGTACGAACACCTTTCGCATGGTCGCGCTCGCTAATAAGAGACGCTCGGGCAACCGGTGCTCATGAACTCGACCAGCTTCGCCCCGCCGACGAGGACCGCGCCCGCGACCAGCGCGGCGTCGTCGAGCTTGCGCTTCTTGAAGCACGGGGAGCAGACGTAGATTTTGCCCCCCGCGGCGGCGAAGTTCGCCATCAGGTCTTTCAGCGGCGCGAAGCCCTCCTCCGCGACATCGTCGGCGAACCCGGCCGCCGCCCACCGGACCCCTTCGGTGCTCAGGAACACCACCGTTTCCTGGTCCGATGCGACCGCCGCGTTCGCCACCACGAACGCCACCGTCGCCTTGTCGGGGTTGTCTTTTGCACACGTCAGGCTGACGCAGAACTTGCCGGGCATGTCAGTTCTCCCTTCGCTTGATGATGTAAATCGGGTGCTCGGCGGAAACGAGCGCGTGCCGCGTCAAGCGGCACCACGCGGGGATGTCTTCCGGCGCGGCCGGGTCGGTCGCGCGCAGGGTGAAGAGCGCGCCCGGCGCCAGCGGCAGCAGCCGCATGCGCAGCAGCATGACCAGCTCCCCGCACCCGAGGTCACCGGCGTCCCAATCGGGCACTCCGTTTGGCGCATTCATTCGCGGCGCTCGCGGAAGAACCCTCCCGATAGCTTCAGAGAGGGAACCGGACCAAAAGCACGCCCGTTGAAACCGACGGGCGCCTGCCCCATTGGGCAGAGAACGGCCTTGCGCTAACGCGCTTGCCGTTGTCCCGGAGCCTCTTTGGAAAGAGGTCGGGAAGGGGGCTTCTGGTGTTGTGGGAAACGGACCGTTTCGAGAGGTGACCGGGCGCGGGCGGCGGTCACGCGGTCCGCACTCAGGTGAAGCCGGTGTCTTCGACCGCGAGCGCCGGCGCCGCGCCGAGCGGGCGCTCGTCGTACCGGGTGCCGGCGGTGGGTCGGTCGGTTGGCATGACAGAATGGAGCAGGTGCGGACGCGGGCAACGGGGCGCCCGCCGGATAGGATACGGCCCGGGCACCGCGCCCGCAACGACATCCCGCAAAACCGTTACAGCCGCGCGCCCGACGCCCTGCGTTCCTCAATGCCTGCACGGGCCGAGTTGCGCACCGCCGGGGCATTCAAGATGCCCAGAGGCCGACGGAACGACCTTACGGGGAAGAAGGAACAAGAAACCGTTCGCGGCGCGCGGTCCGCTCTGCTCAAATGAACCGAAAACGGGGGACAAGCAATGAGGGCGATTCTGGCACTGGCGGCCGGGCTGCTCCCGGCTGCCGGGTACGCTGCGGAAACCAAACCCAACGTGGTCATCTTCCTGGCCGACGACCTCGGGTACGGCGACCTCGGGTGCTACGGGCACCCGCGGATCAAGACGCCCAACCTCGACGCGTTCGCAAAACAGGGCGTGAAGCTCACCCAGTGCTACGCGGCGAGTGCGGTGTGTTCGCCCTCGCGCTCGGCGCTCCTCACGGGCCGCACCCCGTACCGCAACGGGGTCTACACCTGGATCGCCGAGGGCGCAGAGGTTCACCTGCGCACGAGCGAGATCACGCTCCCCAAGCTCCTCAAGGAACACGGCTACGCGACCTGTCACGTCGGGAAGTGGCACCTGAACGGGAAGTTCAACGACCCGAGCCAGCCGCAGCCGAACGACCACGGGTACGATCACTGGCTGGCGACCCAGAACAACGCGGCGCCCAGCCACAAGAACCCGACCAACTTCGTCCGCAACGGGAAGCCGGTCGGAAAGCTCGAAGGGTTCTCCTCCCACCTCGTCACCGACGAGGCCATCGACTGGCTGAAGAACAAACGCGACAAGGCGAAGCCGTTCTTCCTCGCGGTGTGTACCCACGAGCCACACTTGCCGATCGAAACCGCACCCGAGTTCCAGAAGCCCTATGCGGACCTCGCCGAAGACTTCCAGCAGCACCACGGCAACGTCACCCAGCTCGACGGCGCGTTCGGGAAGCTGATGAAGGCGCTCGACGAGTTGAAGCTCGCGGACACGACGTTCGTGTTTTTCACCTCCGACAACGGTCCCGAGGGCGACGGGTCGAAGAACCGCACCCGCGGGAGCACCGGCGGCTTGCGCGGGCGCAAGCGCGCGATGTACGAAGGCGGCATCCGCGTTCCGGGGCTCGCGCGGTGGCCCGATCACATCAACCCGGGCACCACCGCGGACGCGCCCGTTGTTGGCTCCGATCTGTTCCCGACCGTTTTGGGCCTGTGTGGGGCGAAGCCGCCGGGCGATCGCGTTATCGACGGCGCGGATGTGCTCCCCGTGCTGACCGGCACGGCCGCGACGGTAGAGCGCAAGGGGCCGCTCTACTGGCGGCTCGACATGGCCCCCAACAACCTGCACATGGCCCTTCGAGATGGGGACTGGAAGGTGATCGCTTCGCGCGACTTCAGCAAGGTCGAGCTTTACAACTTGAAAACCGACCCGAAGGAGAGCCGCGAACTGAGTACAACAGAAACGGAGAAGCTCGCCGCCCTGACAAAAAAGCTGAAGGAAGTAAACGCGGGAGTCGCGAAAGAGGGGCCGGACTGGTGGAAGCGGCTCAGCCCAAACGGTGGCGGGCCGATCAAGAAGAAGTGACGTTTGCCGGATCGGACGTGGGCGGGGAGTTCGCGCGGCGCTCGGGCCGTC
>DASWYH010001294.1:0-2061 GCA_036405095.1 Gemmata sp.
AGCCCAACAAGTGCTAGTCGAGTTCCTCGCCAAAGCGAATCGGTGGGATCTGACCCGCGACATCCGACCGCTGCTCGCCAAAATGACACAGAACGTTGCTCTGCGGTTGTGGCGCGAGCGGCACCGAGAGCACCCGGACGCGCTCCGCAGGCTGGCGGAACACGTTCGCCAGCTCGCCGCGCAGCGCGACGCGCCGCCCCGGTACGATGACGAACGCGAGGCGCTCCGGCGGTGCCTCGACCGGCTCCCCGAAAAGAGCCGCGCGCTGATAGAACTGTACTATTTTGGCGCGCGCTCCGCGGCCGAAGTGGGCGAGCAACTCGGCACCCGAATCGACACCGTGTGCCGCGCGCTCAGTCGCGTGCGGGAGAAACTGCGTGAGTGCATCAACCGTGCGCTCGCAAAGGGGCGCGCCGATGGCTGACCCCCAAAACGGGTTCGACGAACTCCTCGACCGCTACCTCACCAACCGGCTCACCGAGGGGGACGCGGAGCGGCTCCTCGCGCGGCTCCGGAGTCACCCCGATTTGAGCGCCGAGTTGCTCGACCAACTGACGCTCGACGCCCTGTTGCGCGACCTCGCCGGACATCCCACACCCGCCCTACCCGCGCAACTCGCTCCTTCTAGTGCGGCAAACCGCCGGCCCGTCCCGTGGGTGGTCGCTGGCGCGGCGGTCGCGGTCTCGCTGCTGCTCTTTTTTCGCGCCTCTGTGCCGCAGGTGGAACCGCCACTCGCGACCGCCGAAGAGCCGACGACGACCGCAGTTGCCGTGCTGACGCGCTCCGTCGGGGCGCACTGGACCGACCCGCCGGGCGGTGTGACCGTGGGGGCCGCGCTCACCCCCGGCTGGCTGAAACTGGAATCCGGATTGGCCGAAATCGAGTTCTATCGCGGCGCACGGGTCGTTGTGGAAGGGCCAGCGGAGGTGCAACTCGTGTCCGCCGACCGCGCGGCGTGCCGGTTCGGGCGGCTCACCGCCGAGGTCCCGCCCGCTGCTGCCGGCTTCCAGGTCGGAACGCCCCATGGTGCGGTGATCGACCGCGGGACCGCGTTCGGGTTGAACGTCACCGCGGGCGGGACCGAGGTCCATGTGTTCGAGGGGCAGATCGAACTGCACGGCGCGTCAGGCCGCCGGACCCTCGCGACCGGACAGGCCGTAGCGGTGGCGCCGGGTGCGGCCGATCGTCCCCTGGTTGCAGACCGGGCCGGGTTCGTGACCCGCGGCGAACTGGACCAGCGCGAGGATGCCGACGCCCGGCGGGCGCGTGAGCGCTGGGCCACGGCCAGCCGCGCCTGGAACGCAGAACCGGCGCTGCTCGCCCGGTTTGACTTCGAGGGTCGCCTGGACCGGAACCTGCCGAACGTGGCGAACCGGACCGGAGTTGTTCCGGACGGGACCGTGGTCGGGTGCAGCCGCGCCGAAGGGCGCTGGTCCGAAAAAGGGGGGCTGGAGTTCGGCCGGATCGGCGACCGGGTACGGCTCACGATCCCGGGGGAACTGCGCTCGCTCACGCTGCTCGCCACGGTTCGCGTATCAGGGCTGGACCGGCGGTTCAATTCGCTGCTAATGTCCGATGCGTTCGACCCCGGCGCGGTCCACTGGCAGATCCTCACCGACGGGCGCGTCCGGCTCGGGATCGCGGGGCACCGCGGACACGCCGATTACGACAGCGCGCCCGTGGTCACCCCGGACCGGTTCGGCCGTTGGCTCCCGCTCGCGGTGGTATACGATGCCGATGTGCGGCGCGTCACGCACTTCGCGGACGGCGTTCCGGTCGGGCACGCGGTGCTGAAGTTCGAGACCCCGCTCCGCCCGGGGCGCGCGGAACTCGGCAACTGGAATCCGGCCTCCCGTGCCGACGCGGTGCCGATCCGGCACTTCAGCGGCCGGATGGACGAGTTCAGCATCGTTGCCCGCGCACTCACCGCCGACGAGGTTCGCTGGCGCGCGAACGCTGACCCGCCCACCCCTAAACGCTGACCCAATAACCCGTTTCGATCGAGGTTCCGAGATGATACTCTCCCGACCGGCGCGGACCGGATTCGTATCCGTGCCCCTG
>DASWYH010001295.1:0-3156 GCA_036405095.1 Gemmata sp.
CTCGATCTCGGTGCAGGCGATCACCTTGGCGTCGTCGTTAAAGTACACCAACACCTCGGTCCCGTCGGTGTCCCGCCCGACGTACAGGCCGCCCTTGTCCTTCTTGAAATCGACCCGTGCCGCACGGGTGAAGGCCTTGCCCCGTCGGACCGACGGGCTCAGTTCCGCCTTCGGGTGTTGAGCCCATAGCTCCGCCACCGCCTCCGTGAATGTCATTGCTGCAAACCTCCGCTCCGGTGAAGAAGAAAAAGGTTAGGAACGAGAGTGAGGTCCGTCAACCGGGACCAATTGTGGACCCCACTTTGGCCGGCAACACGCTCTGCTCCGACATCGCGTCCCGGTTAGTGTGACAACCCCGACCTTGGGCGGCGAGGGACAGCATATTGGCGGAGGTGGCCGTCGCCGCTGTAACAGTATCCCGGCTGAGCGGGCATCGACCACCACGGGCCGCGCCTCGGCCGTCGGAAAGCCCCGCAACCGTTCCGATCCGCCGGCTGCCACCCAACGCACCCGCGAACGGAACCGCCGCACCTGCGACCCGGTGGTGGCGGCGACCGGATCGCCCTCACCGCTCTGTGGGTCCGTCCGTCGGTTCTCACCTCGTCGGGTCGTGAATCGGGAGCCGCCGGTTGCGGCCCACAGCTCTCAACGCACTATATCGATACCGCATGACAATAGCCGCTGTTGGGGTCAGTGTGGTCCCACCCCCGTGGCGCGGGTCGCGCGGGTGAACCGTATGGCAAGGGGCGGGGCACCGTTCTCGGGGCCTGTTGCCCGTGCCAGCGGTTGGTCGGGCAGTCCGAGTCACGGGCAGCAGTCGGGCTCGTGTCACGGCGGGCATCACGGACCGCCGATGTCGTGTGGTACACGATTCGCGGGTGCCACACGGTACCGCGCTCACCATCGGTCATAGCACGGAGCGGCTCTTGTGGCGGCCACCGTGATCACGTCCGATAGGTTTATCACCATCAGATGTCCCGGTGAACCGGCTGCCAAGTCTGGGGCATGTGACCCGCTGGCGGCTGTTCCGGCCGCGCAAAAAGAGCCGCCCGCGGGTCACTTGCTCCGCCCGGTGAGTTCACCGACACGCTTTTCGGCCTGTTTGATGTGGTCCGGGTTGGTGTCGTGTTCCACCACCGCCCGGTAAAGCTCAATGGCCTTTGTGCGCTCGTTCAGTTGGCGGTCGTACAGGAGCGCCGCGCGGAGCCGGGCGTCGGTGCGGGCACCCTTCGCCCACTGGAACGAGCGCTCGTAGTACTTCGCGGCGCGGTCGTACTGCTTGTACGCGCGGCCCTCGTAGATGTCGCCGAGCTGGTACGCCACGTCCCCGATCTTGTCCGAGTTCGGGTACTTGTCCAACACCTCCCGGAGCAGCAACTCCGCCCGCCGCATGTTGAGAACGTACTCGTCGCCGAACCCCTTGCCCTTGTACTCCATCGCGGTTTTGAAGAACTCGTTCGCTTCGCGCACGTTCACGCGCGCTTCCAGGGTGGGCGGGGGAACGTCCTTCACGTCCAGGTTGTACGACGGCTTCCACATTAGGTGGTACGCCATCAGCTCGCGCTCGGCCCACATGAGCCGCTGCTTGTCGCCGAGCTTGGCGTAGTGCTCGTACAGCGCCTTCAGGCTGTTCTCGTACTCCTTGCGGGCCGCAATGTTGCGCTCGACGAGTTGCACGTCGGTCGCCGCGGCCGGGGCTGCGGGCGTGTCGGCGGGCGGCAGCGGTGGGTTCTTGCCCGGTTCGGTCAGCGGTTTGCTCGGCTGCGCGCTCGCGGCCCATGTGGCCGTCGCAACACCCACCCCGGCAAGGCCCAGTAGCACCGCACGCATTGCTTCTCCCCCTGAAAAATCAAAGGGCGGGGGCCAGGAGGGCGTGCGTTGGAGGTGAAGCCAACTGCTGTTACCCTGATGGCCCCTGCCCTCGAACCTGTGTTCTCGGTCCGTTTACGGCTTCGGGTCGCCCCCCTTGAGCGGCTCCGACCCGCCCTTCGAGTCGCCCGGACCGGACGCGCTCGGGGTGCTGCTCCCGCCCGGGTACGGCGTGTGCGAGCCACTGGCCCGCTGATCGGGGCGCCCGAAGATCATCCGGCCCGCCGGGGTCTGGAGCACGCTCGTCACCACGATGGCAATTTCCTGGCCGATGAGCGCCCGGCCCTGCTCGATCACCACCATCGTTCCGTCGTCAAGGTATCCGACCCCTTGCCCGATCTGGTCCCCGGCCTTCACCACGCGCACCTGCATGTACTCGCCGGGGATCGCGACCGTCTTCAGCGCGTTGGCGATCTCGTTCAGGTTGATGACATCGACGCCCTGGAGCTGCGCAACCTTATTGAGGTTGAAGTCGTTCGTGACGACCCGGGCACTCAGCGCCTTGGCGAGGATCACCAGCCGCTCGTCCACCTTGATGCGCTCGCCGGTGCGCAGCTCCGCGACGTTCCCATCGTGCATCTGGAGCTCGATCTTCGTGTTGCTCTGGAGCCGCTTCAACACGTCGAGCCCGCGGCGGCCCCGGTTGCGCTTCATCTTGTCCGAGCTGTCGGCGATGGCCTGAAGCTCTTGCAGCACGAACCGCGGCACGATGAGCTTCGTGTCGATCAATCGAGTATCGCACACGTCGGCGATGCGGCCATCAATGATAACGCTCGTGTCGAGCACGAGCGGCTTCCCGCCCTTCACCTGTTTGGAAAATTCGACATAAGGGATAATGAACCGAAACTCGTCCTTGGTCTGCAAAAACGTTGAAATCGTTACGTAGCAGCACACGACCGTGAGCAACACGCGGCCCAGGAGGATCATCGGCGATGTGTCGCCGAACGTGGACGCGAGGATCGGGACGAGCGCGATGGAGAACAGGTAGCCGAGTAGCAGCCCGAGGAGCAACCCGAAGTACACCGCGGAGACGGTGGTGATCTGCTTCTGCTTCTCGCGCACGTCGGTGAGCAGGACCACCGCGCCGATGGCGACGATGGCGAGCGGCGCGAGGGCCGCGCCGAGGAAGTTTTTTTGCTCGACGAAGAAGCCGACGGAGATGACGGCCATCCCGACGACGAGCACGGCGTAAGCAACGCGGAGGAGCCAGAGCAGCATGGGAAACCGGAGGACAGAGGACGGGAGCAGAGGGGCGCGCGGAACCTCAGAACAGAAATGCGGTCGAGC
>DASWYH010001296.1:0-2957 GCA_036405095.1 Gemmata sp.
GTTCTTGAATCCCGGTTTGCTTATCTTCCACAAACACCAGTTGCAAGCGCAGCTTGACCGGCATCGCGGGCACGGTGGCGGTGAACGTGAGGTCGTACTTGCCGGTCAGCGGGTCGACGGCCAACCGCATCCCCTCGTAAATCACGAGCCCGTCGCCGGGAACCGGGCGCCCGTCGAGATCGAACCGCGGGTACGGGACGAACGCCGGGGTGTGGAACTCCTTCACCCACGCTCGGTTCTGGAGCGTGTCCGCGCCCGGTTCGCTGTCGCACACACTCACCGGGGCCACCCGCGGCTGCTTCTGGAACGGTTGAAGCGCGGGGCCGGCGCAGTGCCCCGAGGCGGGGAACATGCGGTCCCAGGTCGGCGATGCGGGCACCGTGGGGGCGGTCGGTGGCGTAAGAACGGGTTGGATCGGCGGGTAATCAGAACCGGCACCCGGAGCGGTGCCCAAAACGAGCAGCAAAGGGAACATCGACCGTCCTCCGTGACAGGGTTCACCAAACAAGTGTTCCCGCGCCCCGGCGGTTATGCGCGGAGTGGCTGACACGGGAAACACAGTTCGAGCCGCGCCGGGCCGGTCCGACCGGCACAATCGACTTACCCGCGCGCCCGGCGCCGCGATACACTCAACCTGAGCCACCCACAAACCGGAGCTTCACCCGTGACCCTGCTCAGTTCGATCAAGCTCGCCAAGCGCGTGTTGGTGGAAACCGACAAGCGGCTCCTGTGGAAGCTCGCCTACAACATGGGGTTCAAGGGCGCCCTGTCCGTTCACCGGCACAAGCTCCGGCTCAAGTTGGGCCAGGTGTTCCCACCGTTCCTCTACGTGAGCATCATCAACACCTGCAACCTGCGGTGCCAGGGGTGCTGGGTGGATGTGAGCATGAAGCAGGAGACCATCAAGCCGGACGCGTTCCACCGGTTGGTGCGCGAGGCGAAGCAGATGGGGAACGTATTCTTCGGGATCGTGGGCGGGGAACCGTTCATGCACCCGCACCTACTCGACATGCTCGCGGAGCACCCGGACTGCTATTTCCAGATCTTCACCAACGGGCACTTCATCACGCCCGAGCGCGCGAAACAGATGTGGCGGCTCGGGAACGTGACCCCGCTCATCTCCGTCGAGGGCACCGAGATCGTGTCCGACCAGCGGCGCGGGCGCGGCGGGGTGCTCAGCAAGACCATGCAGGGGCTCCGGAACGCGCTCGATGCGGGCGTGTTCACGGGCGTCTGCACGAGCCTCGCGCGCACCAACATCGACGACCTGTTGCGCGAAGAGTGGATCGACAACCTGGTGGAGATGGGCGTACTGTACACGTGGTTCCACGTGTACCGGCCGATGGGGCCGAACCCGAACCCGGACCTCTGCCTCTCCCCCGAACAGGCGCTGCGGGCGCGCAAGTTCGTGGTCGAGATGCGGGCCAAGAAGCCGATCGTGATTATCGATGCCTACCACGACGGCGAGGGTAAGGCCCTGTGCCCGGCGGCGACCGGGATCAGCCACCACATCAACCCGTGGGGCGACATCGAGCCGTGCCCGATCGTGCAGTTCTCGAAGGAATCGATTCACGGAACGACCGACGCCCGCCCGCTGAAAGCGAAGTTCCTTCAGTCCGCGTTTCTGGCCGATTTCCGCAAGCTCGCGGCCGAAACGACCCGCGGGTGCATCGTGCTGGAGCGCCCCGATCTGTTGAAGAAGATGGTGGAAGCACACGGGGCCAAGGACGCGACCGCCCGGCAGACGGCACTCGCGGAGCTGGGAGCGATGCGGGCGCGCACTTCCCAGTACAATCCGACCGCCGAGGTGCCGGAAAAGAACATCTTTTATCGGCTCGCGAAGCGGTTGTTCTTCAGCGATTTCGGTGCCTATACCGGGCACGACGCCCGGCACGCGCAGCAGTCCGCGCCCGCACTTCTCAGCCGGGTCCCGAAGTGAGGGCTCCGCGACCCGGGCAGTTGGAATGTCGTAACCCGAATTGACAGCATTCGGGTTACGGCTTTTTTTCGACCGGTCAAAGGACGACCGATGGCTCAGCGGCCCCAGAAGTCGCCGTTGGGCCATACGATCGCATTTCGGCGAATAGTGCCGGTCAGGTTCCAATCAGGGATGGTGACGCGGCGCCCGTCGCGGCTGAGGTAACCGAGGGCGTCGCTGCCCTTCTCATTGGTGAAGAGGAGCGCGGGGCCGCGCGGCCCGTTCACGGTCCGGATGTAACACGGCTTCCACGGGTCACCGCGAAAGTACCAAGGGCCGTCGATTGGGGACTCCACAGGGAGCGGCGCCGGGGTAGGAAATGGTGGTTGTGCCTCAACGGTTCCGGCCGCGGTACCGGTGGCCAGGAGCGCGGCGAATAGCCATTTTCTGTAGCGTTTCATGTGTATGCCCTCAATCAGCACTTGCGCGCTGTCGTGACGGGCGAAGTGGCCTCAAATGGGTACGTGCAATTGAGGTGCCGGGGCACACGCGTGGGACCCGGGGTTCACGTTTCGGGTAGGGGCCGGCGCCCGCTCTTTTACTTTTTGAGACGCACCCCAGTTGGGTTGCGAGGGCCTCCATCTCTCCTTGCTTCCGCCTGCAATCGGTCGCCGCGTTCAGCTCGATCGCTCGGGACAGGTTCGCCCGGGCCGGTTCTGTGCGCCCCTTTGCGGTGCACAGGTAGGCCAGTTCCAGGTGGAGTTCGGGCTGGTACCGGTACAGGCCCCCCGACCTTGGCACGGAGGAACGCGTCTTCGAGGTCCTCCGTGCCAAGGTCGGGGGGCGGGTCCGCAGGAACGCGGCGCGCGAGCAGCGCCCACGGGAGCTGGTGGTACGCTTCCAGGTCGCGGGTGATGGACACCGCGAGATCGTAGTGCCGGGCGATTTCGGCCAGGTCGGCTGGGGCGGGGGGAGCCCGAACTGCTGGAGGTTGAGCGCGCGCCCGATGGCGACGTGGAACAGCACGACCGACTGGAAC
>DASWYH010001297.1:0-1758 GCA_036405095.1 Gemmata sp.
ACGATCGATGCCAGAACCCGCGAGGCGTCGCGGTTTATCAGAGCCCTTTACGGTGGGTGAAACGTGTGGTGGGTGCGCCCGGCGCCGGGCGCGTTCGATGCGAGGGCGTTGCGCCGGTTCCGCACCGGACGGCGCAACTTCGTGCACAGAGTGAGGCGAAACCGCGGGCGCTCAACCGCCCTCCCCGGCGAGGCGGCTCGCGGTGAGTTCGAGCATCTGACGGGTGACCTCTTGCTGCCGCTCGCGGCGCTCCAGACCGGTCATCTCGTCCACCATCCGATCGGTGTTACGGGTCGCTCCGTCCATCGCCACGAGCCGGCTCCCCTGCTCGCTGGCGTGGGACTCCGCAGCGGCACGGTACAGGCTGATGTACGCGAACTGCCCCACCAACCCGGCCACCAGTTGCGGGTCGGGGAGGTAGCGGCAGACCGGCGACGCGGTCCGTGGGGGCGGAATGACGGCCGGGTCGATCGGGAGCACCCGCTCCACAACCGGCACCTGCTCGCTGACCGAGCGGTAGCGCGCGTAAACGACATCCACGGCCGCGAACGGCCCGGAGGTGTAACCGTGGTCGGTACGGGCCGACAGCCGACGAACGAGGGCACGAAGCCCCGAGAGCGAGGTCGCACCCGGCTCGATGTGGTCGGGAACGAGCCCGCGGGCGCCCAGCACCCGGCTGCCCCGCTGCCCCACTGCGACCACTTCGACCGGCCCCGCCGCGCGCCGCTCGCGGTGCGCCGCCAGCGCCTGCTCGACAACCGCCTGGTTGAACCCGCCGCACAGCGGTTGCTCGGACGTGAGCACGATCAGCAGCACCGCCCCCGATCCGGGCCGCTGGACCGGGATCAGCGCCGCCGGTCCGGCTGCGGCCAACCCCCGGACCACGATTTCCCGGTACTGCCGCGCCGCGGCCATCGCCCGCTGCGCGGCCTGGATGCGCCCGGCGGCGGTCGCGCGCATGGCCGAAACGACGTTCCGGACCGCCTCGACCGCGCGCCGGCGGTCACGAAGGGCTTGCTGGCTCACGGTGCCCCCCCGGTCGGCGCGGCGAGCGCGGTCCACTCGGCCGTGACGGCCGCTCGCAACCGGTTCGCGACCTCGGGCGCCAGGGCCGCACTCGCCTCGATGGCGTCGAGGAGCCCCGGTTCGGCGTCTTCGAGCCGGCGGGCGACGGCGGCCAACACCCGACCGATGTCGCCCACCGGGACGGTGTCGTACAGCCCCTCGCGGACCGCGAACAGCGCGGCGACGAGCAGCCCGAGCCGGCGCGGCCCGTGCGGCCCCTGTTTGAACACCTCGCGGAGCCGACGCCCGCGCTCCAGGCGCGCGCGCGTCTGCGGCTCCAGTTCGGCGCCGAAGCGGGTGAACGACTCCAGCTCCGCGAGCTGCGAGTAGAGCAACTTCAGATCGCCGACGACGTGGCGGAGCACCGGCGGCTGGGCCTTCCCGCCCACGCGCGACACGCTCAGCCCCACGTCCACCGCCGGGCGCTGCCCCTCGTTGAACAGGCGGGCGCTCAGGAGGATTTGTCCGTCCGTGATCGAGATCAGGTTGGTCGGCACGTATGCGGCCACGTTCCCGGCCTGCGTCGCGGCGATCGGGAGCGCCGTGAGGCTCCCGCCACCGAGCCGGGCGTGCAACTTCGTGGCGCGTTCGAGCAACCGCGCGTGCAGGTAGAACACATCAGCCGGGTACGCCTCCCGCCCCGGCGGGCGGCCCAGGAGCAGGCACACGCGCCGGTACGCGTCGGCGTGCTTG
>DASWYH010001298.1:0-5190 GCA_036405095.1 Gemmata sp.
CCAAGCCCGGCGCGGGCGGCAAGCGGGACTTCACCCGGCCGGTTCCCGGCGGACCGACCACCCGCGGCTTCGATTCGTATTTCGGCGCCGACGTTCCGAACTACCCGCCGTACTGCTTCCTGGAGGGCGACCGCACCGTCGGTATCCCGCCCGAGGCCGCGCCGGTCGGGAAGGGATCGTTCAACATCACCGGGCCGATGGTCCCCGGCTGGAAACGGGTAGAGGTTCTGCCGGGCTGGGGAAGTGCGCCGCCGGGTTCATCGAGAAGGCGGCGAAGGGCGGCAAGCCGTTCTTCCTGTCCCTGCCACTCACCTCGCCGCACTACCCGGTGGGGCCGGCGCCGGCGTTCAAGGGTAAAGTAAAGCCGAAGACTACGGCGGTTTCGTGATGTAGACCGATGCCGTTTTGGGTGTCGTGCTGGATGCGCTGAAAAAGGCCGGGGTCGCGGAGAAAACCCTTGTGGTTCTCACGAGCGACAACGGACCGGAAGTGGCCGAGAAGGCGAACCCTGGCGTGTGCGACCGGCTGAAAGCGTTCGGACACGCGAGCGCGGGCGCCTGCCGCGGGGCGAAGCGCGACGCCTGGGAGGGTGCCACCGGGTGCCGTTCGCCGCCGGTGGCCGGGGAAGATCAAGGCCGGCACCGCGTGCGACGAGACCGTCTGCCATGTCGATCTGATGGCAACGCTGGCCGCGCTGCTGGGCGCGGAGCTGCCCGCCGATGCGGGCGAGGACAGCGTCACCATCCTGTCGGCGCTGCTCGGCGAGAAGCGGAGCGCTCCGCTCCGGGAGGCCACGGTTCACCACAGCGGTCAGGGTAAGTTCGCCGTCCGGAAGAGCGACCGGGTGCGGGCCCTCGCGCCCAGTGGCGACGACAACCGCAAGCAGGGCGAGCCGTCGTGGTTCCAGGAGGATCGCGGGTACGCGCCGCACACCGCGGTCGGGGAGCCGTTCAACCTCGCCACGGACCCGACCCAGAAGAACAACCGGTACGCCGCCGAACCAGAGAAGGTGAAGGAACTCGTGGCCCTGATGGGGCGCTACGTGACGGAGGGTCGGAGCACGCCCGGCCCGAAGCAAAAGAACGATGTGGACATCACCTGGGACACGGCGCGGCAAGTGACGGCACGTACCCGCTGACAGAGGCGGTAGACGATTTCTGCGGACCTCATCAAGGCGACGACCGCGAAGCGAGTTGAGCGGCCCGCAAGCGGATGGGGGGGAGAACAAAGGGCTACCGAGCCAAAACCAGACACAACTCAGCCGTTGGCTGAGTTGTAGGGACACGCAGGCAGGCAAGAATTACGCATGCAAATAAAAAAGAACACCTTGCGACAACTGCCGCAAGGTGTTCTCAGTGGAGGCGCGGGGAATCGAACCCCGGTCCCGAGGCGCTTCCGCGCCGGCATCTACGTGTGTAGCCCGTATATTCCCGCAGCGCGCCGTTTAACGGGCCGCCGCGTGTTCGTTAGACCGGGTTCCTACAGGCGGGACCCCGGGACAACTATCGGCCAGAAGTTTTTAGCAGGAACGGCCGCCGAGGCGGATCGGGTTGCCCCTCTCCTCGAGTTCCCGCGAGCCTGACTTGCGTCCGGACTGGCACCTCTCAGGCGAAGCTGCCAGAACGGCTCTCGGCACTTAGGCCGCGAGGGAGTACTGCGGTTCAGCAGTTAAATTTTGATCGGCTTTTTACGTGGCCAGCTGATCAACCACGACACGCCACCGAACACTTCCGACACCCGGTCGATACCAGATCGCCCCCGGTAGGTGCCCGCTCCTTGGAGAGCGAACACCTGTAGTATACGATCCGCACCCCGCGGAAAAAAGTTCGGTTGGCGCCCCGCAGCGCGGCTCTCAACCGGTCACCAGCGCCAGTTCGCGCCGGGCGTCGGTCCCGGTCAGCTTCAGGTCGAACTTCTCCTGGAGAACCTTGAACACGTTCGGTGTCACGAACCCCGGCGGCTTCGGCCCGATGCTGATGCCCCTCACGCCCAGCGACAGCAGCGTCAGCAGCACCGCGACGGCCTTCTGCTCGAACCACGAAATCACCAGCGTGAGCGGCAGGTCGTTCACCCCGCAGTTGAACGCCTTCGCGAGCGCCACCGCCACCTGAATCGCGCCGTAAGCGTCGTTGCACTGGCCCATGTCGAGCAACCGCGGGAGCCCCAACAACCGGCCGTAATCGTGGTCATTGATCCGGTACTTCCCGCACCCCAAGGTGAGGATGAACGAGTCGGCCGGCGTGCCCTCGGCGTACTCGCGGAAGTAGTTGCGCCCGGGTTCCGCGCCGTCGCACCCGCCGATCACGAAGAACCGGCTGATCTTCCCCGCCTTCACCGCGTCGACGATCGTTCCGGCCGCGTCCAGCAGCACGGTGCGGTGGTATCCTACCTCAAGGGTGCGTTCGACGTGTTTGGTGAGCGGCGGACACGCCTTCGCCTTCGCGATGACCGTGGCGAAGTTGTTGTCGGTGATGCGCGCCCCGCCCGGCACCGCGGTGAACCGGGTCGTGAACACGCGGTCCGCGTAGTCGGCCTTCGGGATGAGGACGCAGTTCGTTGTCGCGACCACCGGCCCCGGGAACCCGGGGAACTCGGTCTTCTGCTTCTGCCACGGGCCGCCGTAGTGCCCGGCCAGGTTCGGGTGCTCGCGGAGCTTCGGGTACATGTGCGCCGGCAGCATCTCGCCGTGCGTGTACACGTTCACACCCGTCCCTTCGCACTGCTTCAACAACTCCCACAAGTCGACGAGGTCGTGCCCCGTAATGAGGATCCCCGGACCGGGCCTGGTCCCCACCGTCACCACCCCGGGCGACGGCTTGCCGAACGCCTCGACGTGCCCCTCATCGAGCAGCTCCATCACGCGCAGGTTCTTACGGCCCAACTCCATCGCGATCTCGAACAGCGCCCCGAGATCGAAGTTCACGTTCGTCATCGTGCTGAACAGCGCGTCCTCAATGAACGCACTGACGCTCTCGTCGTGCTTCCCGAGCCGCCGCGCGTGGCTCGCGTATGCGGCCATGCCCTTCAGCCCGTACAGGATGAGTTCCTGCACGCTCTGCACGTCGGCATCCTTCCCGCACACCCCCGGGCTATGGTCGCAGCCGTGCCCGTGCGCCGTCTGTTCGCACTGGTTGCAAAACATGGGCTCGCTCCTCTCGTGGTGTCGGCCGGGTTACTGCTCAACTGTGTGCGCATCTCGGCAGCACGCTCAGTGCCAAGAACCCCAATAAATGTGGAAGACCACGCTTTTAGGATTCTTTTGTCCTATTTGATGTGTTCGCGCTGCTTGACGCGCCACAAGAGGTGTGCCGAGGTCGCGCGCCCCCTGTGTCACGAGACCGCACCGGGTGGCTCGTTTCGGACCATTTCGTGCCGACTGGTGGCGGCTGCCGTGGCACCGGGTATGATCAGCACCACTCTTCCTCTTCCGCGCGGAGTGCACAATGTTCGCGGCACTGCTCCTCACGCTCACGGCGGCCGATTCGGCCCCGCAAACGTTCCCCCTCTGGTCCGACAAAGCGCCCCTCGCCGTGGGGGACTCCGCCGCGGACAAACCCGAACTCACCGCGTACAAACCCGAGAAGCCCAACGGCACCGCGGTGGTGATCTGCCCCGGCGGCGGGTACGGGTTCCTCGCCGCCGACCACGAGGGCAAACAGGTCGCCGAGTTCTTCGTCAAGCAGGGCGTGACCGCGTTCGTACTGAAGTACCGGATCGTCACGAAGGAGCGCCCGGGGCCGCTCGGTGCCGCTCCCCTCTTCGACGCTCAGCGTGCCATCCGCACCGTGCGCGCAAAAGCCAAAGAGTACGGCATCGACCCGAAGCGCGTCGGGATCATGGGGTTCTCCGCCGGCGGGCACCTCGCGAGCACCGCGACCACACACTTCGACGCCGGCAAAAAAGAGGGTGACGAGATCGACAAAACGAGCTGCCGACCCGATTTCGCGATCCTCGCGTACCCGGTCATCACGCTGGAGCCGGGCGTCACGCACAACGGCACGCGAACCAACCTCCTCGGGGCCGATCCCGAGCCGAAACTGGTGGAACTGTACTCGAACGAGAAGCAGGTGACGAAGGACACGCCACCGGTGTTCCTCTTCCACACGAGCGCGGACACCGCGGTGGTGCCGGAGAACGCGATCCGGTTCTACCTCGCGTGCAAGGCGGCGAAGGTGCCCGTCGAGATGCACATCTACGAGAAGGGCAGGCACGGGGTCGGGCTGGGGCGCGACCCGAAATGGACCGGTGGCGAAAAGTCCGTCGCGACGTGGCCGGACCGCTTGTCGGACTGGTTGACGGCCCGCGGCCTCCTCGGCGCGTCCGCGAAGTGACCCGGCCTATTTGAGCGCCTCCGCGAACCACGGGCGGAGGTGCGCATCGGCGAGCCACCGGCTGTACCTCGCCGCCCCGGCGGGGAACAGGTGGTAGCCGTCGGCGAAGTCCTCTTCTTCCAGGTGCTCGGGTGACGAAAACACCCGCGCCCCCAGTTCCGCGTTCAGCCAGCGCTCGAAATCGGCACGCGCCGCCAGCCCCGCCGGGTCGTACATCGCGCGGTACGCGGGCGACTCCGGCGCCCAGGCCACCGCGAACGCGATCCGCTCCGCCCGGCACCGGTCCGCGATCAACCGCAGCGCGCGGACCGCGAACTCGTCAACCACGTCGCCGTTGATAATCGCGCGGTGGGTGGGCATGGATTCGCGGGCCGCCCGCCGGAACTCGTCGCTCACGTGGTCCGGGTGCAGCGGGCTGTACCCGTGCCGGTCCATCGCCTCCCAGGACCAGTGCGCCACGCGAACCGGGGTCGGCTGCCACTCCGGTAGGTACGCGCTGACCAGTGCCCCCCGGCGGGCCTCCCACGGGTTCCGGCGGGCCGCGAACCGCTCGCGCGGGAACACCCCGGGGTCGTTCGTGAGCGGTTCCAAGCGCCGCAGGTCGGCCGGTGACAGCCGCGGCCCCCAGTTCGGGCGCAGCAGTTCGAGCGGGCCGTGGCTCCGGATCTCCGTACTCGATATCTGCACCACGACGGCGCGGGGCTTGAGCCCGTCATCGAGGGCGCGGGCGAACTGGAGCCACACGCCCGGCGGCACCGCGGCCCGGTAACCGAAATTGAACACGGCGGGCGAGCCCGGTTCGTCTGGGAACCCCATCGCTTCCGGCGCCAGCCCGTACTGCACCCGGGACGAGCCGAAC
>DASWYH010001299.1:0-1763 GCA_036405095.1 Gemmata sp.
GCCCATCATCGGTGCGCGGTTGGTCGCCGGGTTCTTCGGGCCGCGCAGGTCGATGCGCCGCACTTTCACACCCGCCCCGTCGATCACTTTCGTGTACTTGGTCGTATCGTCCGGCCCGGGCTGCAACCCGATCATACCGACCCACCGGTTGAGGTTCGTTTCGACCCCGCCGCCGGACTGCGTGATGGATACCTCTTGCTTCCCGTCGTTCGTCAGAACCGTGGCGAACACTTTCACGAACCCGTCGCGCCCCGGGCCGCGCTTCCACCCCTCGGGGGGGGTGAACTCGGGTTCGCCTCCCACCATCTTCACGCTCGCAGCGAGCTTATCGAAGTCCGCTTCGTACTTGTTCAGCTCATCAGCCGGTCCGTTGTACTTGAAGAACCACACCGGGTTATCCGCCGGGACCATCAGCCCCAGCAACCGGTAGTCCCCGCCGGCCGGCGCGCCCGGTCCGGCGCCTTCGGCCTTTGGCGCTGTGTACATTTGAACGCCATCGCCACCGCTGCACCCCAGAACGAAGGCCGCGAGGCCCGCGACCAGCGCGGACGGCAAAACAGAACGCAAGTAGAACTTGGGGCTAGGCATGGGGAGAAGTCTCGGTGACAGCCCGCCGTCGGGCCGGAACTGGGGCGGGTGCGCAACAGAAGTAAACCTTACACGCATTCTCGACAGGTTGGCGTCTCACGTCAAGGCGAGCGCCGGGAACGCGGGGGGACGGTGCCGCCATTTCCGGCGCGGTTTTCCGCCCCGGTTGAAGCGCCGAGCCCCCGCTCCTTCACGCGAGCTTCGACCCGCCGAGCAATCTGCACCCACCGCTGGCTCGTCTGGAAAGTAACCGGGCGGCGCTGTGCCCTCTCCCGAGCTTTCGGAGTTCCCCTCATGAAACGGTCGCAAAGGTTCGTCGCGATCGGCACCGCGCTCGCGTGCGTCGTTGCGGGTATCGTGTTGGTCGTTACCGCACACTCCGCCGCCCAGCCGCCGCGCGCGGACCGCTGGAAGAAAGTGGACGAAGCCGTGAACAAGGGGTTGCCCAAAACCGCCATCACCGAACTCGACCCCATCATTGAGGGCGCGCTCAAGGACAAGGCGTACCCGGAGGCGATCAAGGCCATCGCCAAGAAGATCTCACTGGAAGGGAACATCGAGGGCAACAAGCCCGAAGAGAAGATCACCCGCATGAACGCGGCCATTGCCACCGCACCGGTGGAAATGCACCCCGTCATGAACGCGATCCTCGCGCACTGGTACTGGCACTACTTCCAACAGAACCGGTGGCGCTTCACGCACCGCACCGCGACGGGAGAAGCACCGGGAACGGACATCCAAACCTGGGACCTGTCCCGCATCTTCGCCGAGATCGACAAGACCTTCGACAAGGCCCTCGCGAACGAGAAGGAGCTGAAAGCCACGCCGGTCGCACAGTACGACACCCTGTTGGAAAAGGGCAGCATCCCGGACAAGTATCGGCCCACGCTGTTCGACTTCCTCGCGTTCGATGCGCTGAGCTTCTACACGTCCGCCGAACAGGCCGGCGCCAAGCCGCAAGACGCATTTGAGTTGAAGGCCGAAGCCCCGATCTTCGACAGCGCGGAGAAGTTCCTCAACTGGCAGACCGTCAACACGGGCCCCAACAACAAGACCATCAAGGCCATCGGCCTGTACAAGAAGTTGCTCGGCTTCCACAAGGACGACAAGGACCGGTCCGCCTTTTTGGACGCCGACCTGCACCGGCTCCGGTTCGGGTGGAACACGGCCGTCGG
>DASWYH010001300.1:0-2182 GCA_036405095.1 Gemmata sp.
CCGAGCGGGGCCGAAGCGCCCGTCCCGTACCGCCGGGTGTACGCGTGGGTGTTCCAGGCGTGGCTCGTGATGTTCCTGGGGGTGATCTGCTGCGCGCTGTTCTTCTACCTGCTGTCGTACATCCCCAAGCCCAAGTGACGCGGGCGCCGGTTCCCCCGGCTTCTTGAGCACGTTGATGGGGCGGATGGCGCCCATGACGACCCCGCTCGGGTCCGCGACGAACGGGTAGCGAACGCCCCGTTCGAGCAACGGCTCCGCCACCGACCGGACCGGCGTTTCGACGCGCCCCGTGGGCACCGCCGGTGTCACCACCTGCGTGGCGGGTGTGGTTCGGGCTCGTATTTCGGCCTTCTTCGCTGGGGGGCTGATCAAATGAAGCCGGCCCGCGTGGTTCGTTCGGGATACGGTGATGGTTACCATACCATCACGTCCCGCCCGACCCGAGGCCCGTGTCCTGGGCCAACTGCCCCCTCTCGGCGCGGGTAGCAGGGGTCCATGTGTGCTTCCGACCGGAGGCGTTGGTCACCTTCCAACAACGGCGGGCCGGGTGGATGATGTGGTTCGCGGGCGCCGGTCGGGACGGTTCCCGGGTCCCGCGCGGCCACCCGTGGTATGCGGACAAGAAGACGCCCACGTTCGGCGCACTGCGGCTTCCGCAACGGACATGCTCCCCTTCAGGGAAGTGGCCGACGGCCAAGACCTCACGAAATTCCACAAAACGCTGAAAACCTGGCTCGCCGCGGTTCGGTGGTGACCGAAACGCGACCTGATCCGTATTCTCGATGCTCACCCGTGGCCGTCTTGGCCTTACTCTCGGGTTTCCTTCGTGTCCTTTGTGCCTTTTTGTGGCCGTAATGCTTCGGTCCGACTCGGCTTATGCCTCGGCGACGTCGATCACAATGCACGACACGTTGTCGCGGGAGTTCTGGTCGAGTGCCAGTTGCCCCAGCCCCTCCGCGCACTGCTGCATGTCGGTCGCGTTGGTGATGAACGCGGCGAGGTCGTCGTCGGTCACGGCCCCCGTCAGGCCGTCGGTGCAGAGCAGGAACCGGTCGCCGGCCTGGATCTGCACCACCGACACGTCAGGGCCTTCGCCGACCTCTTTGCTGCCAAGGTACTTCCACAACACGTTGCGGAACCGGTGCTCTTTGGCCTCCGCCGGGCTGATCGTCCGGGCCTCCACGAGGGCCTGCGCGAGCGAGTGGTCCACGGTCAGTTGCGAGATGCGGCGGTTACGGATCAGATAGCACCGGCTGTCGCCGACGCCAGCTACGTACAACTCGTGGTCCTTGCCCTTCTCCTTGCGCCACACCGCCATAACTACTGTCGTGCCCATGTTCTTCATGTCTTTGTCGAGGGCACCCATCGCCATGATTTCTTCGTTGGCCTGCACGATGGCTCGGCGGATGGTCGATTTCACCCCTTCGCCGTTGAGGTGGTGGGTCACGTTTTTGCGCAACTCGCGGGGGATGATGTCGACCGACTTGCGGCTCGCGATCTCCCCGGCGGCCTGCCCGCCCATGCCGTCCGCGACGATGTTCACGATCAGGTCCGGGAACATCTTTACATCGACACAATCTTCGTTGTTTTCGCGGTAGTTGCCCAGCAAGCTGCACTTGCCGATGTTCAGCGTGAAAGCCATGAGACGCCCCCAGACAAGTGCCGGCTGGACCTATGTACTGCCGTCAGGTATTCGAACGGGCGAGGGCCGTTGAACCGCGACAGGGATTGCAATTCAGCTTACAACGCAATTCCGCGGCACGCAACGCGTGCGACACGAATCGGGTCGTGGGCAGAGTACCACAACCCGCGCCGGGGGCAACGGTTCGGGTTCCCGGAACCGCCTTTCGCTGTCCCCCGGCTCACGCTACACTCCCGCTCCGGAAATCTGTCAAACGCAAAAGCCGGCTGGTCCGAGACTCTCTCGAAAGGGAACGCATGGGCGCCGAACGACCCGCGCGCGTGGTGTTGGTTCACGACTGGCTCACAGGCACCCGGGGCGGGGAAAAGTGCCTCGAACCGCTCTGCCGGTTGTGGCCCGGCGCGAAACTCTTCACCCTCTTTCACAAGAAGGGGAGCGTTTCACCTGAGATCGAAGCGACCCGCATTCACCCCAGCGTTCTCAACAAGCTCCCCAAGGTCGATCGTTACTACCGTTACCTTCTGCCGCTGATGCCGTTCG
>DASWYH010001301.1:0-2073 GCA_036405095.1 Gemmata sp.
AGAACCCGGCGGGGAGCCCGTTCACTTCGCGCTGTTAGCGGCGAGTTTCTCTTTCCGGACGTGGTCGCGCATCGGCTGGATCATCTGCTCGAGGTCACCAGCCATGATCGCATCAAGCTTGTACGAGGTGAACTCGATCCGGTGGTCCGAACAGCGGTTCTGAGGGAAGTTGTACGTGCGGATGCGGGCGTTCCGGTCGCCGCTCCCGATCTGCTCCTTCCGCATCGTCGCGCGCTCGCGGTGGAGCTTCTCCTGCTGCCGCTCGAACAGCCGCGAGCGGAGGATGCGCATCGCCTGTTCGTAGTTCTTGCCCTGGCTCCGCCCGTCCTGGCACTTCACTTCCATCTCTTCGGGCGTGCCCTTCTTGTACCAGATGCGGACCGCCGATTCGGTCTTGTTCACGTGCTGCCCACCGGCCCCGCCGGCCCGCATGCGCTCCCACTCAATATCGTTGGCCTCGTTGATCTCGACCTGCGCCTCTTCGGGCTCGGGCAGGACCGCGACCGTGGCCGCCGAGGTGTGAATGCGCCCCTGTGTTTCGGTCGCCGGGACGCGCTGCACCCGGTGCCCGCCTGACTCGTACCGCAGGTACTGGTAGACCTCGTCACCGGACACACCGAAGCTGATCTCTTTGAACCCGCCCGCTTCGCCCGGACTGAACGCGATCTCCTCGACCTTCCACCCCTTCTCTCGGGCGTACCGGGTGTACATCTCGTAGAGGTTGCCGGCGAACAGCGCGGCCTCGTCGCCGCCGGTGCCGGCACGGATTTCGACAATGAGGTTCGAGAAGTCTTCCGACGGGTCAATGAGGAGCTGCTCTTCGATCCTCGCGTGCAGCGCGTCGCGCTTCGGGCGGAGTTCGGCCAGCTCCTCGTCGGCCATGACCTTGAGATCGGGATCGGCCGCCATTTGCTCGGCGTCCGCGATCGCGGCGCACAGGCGCTTGTACTCGATGTACGGCTCCACGATCTTGGAGAGCGCGCCACGCTCCTTGCCGATCGCGCCCGCTCGGTGCGGGTCGCCGGCGACCGCGGGGTCGTAGAGCTGCTGTTCGAGTTCGAGGTAGCGCGCGAGCTGGATCTCAAGTGCGGGGAACATGCGTGGGGTCCGGAGCGGGGAGAGCGGAAGCCGAAAGTAGCGCCGTATCGTCACCAATTCGCGCAGCGCTACAGCCGGCGGGCGGCAAAATCGGTGGCGGGAGGAGCGCGCATGGCGGTACTACTTTCGGGTCCCGTGCCTCGCACGTGGGCTCACTTCTTGTCGTCGGCCGGCTTCGCGGCGTCCTTCTTGCCGTAGCCCGTTTTCTTGTACTTGTCGTTGAACTTCTGCACGCGCCCGGTGGTGTCGAGCAGCTTCATTTTACCGGTGAAGAACGGGTGGCTGGCGCTGGAAATTTCCAGCTTGTAAAGCGGGTACTCGTTCCCGTCGGTCCACTTGATCGTGTCGCTGGTCTGGACGCACGACTGGGACAGGAACGCGAAATCGGCGGCGGCGTCCTGGAACACGACCGGCCGGTAGTTGGGGTGAATGCCCTTCTTCATGACGACTGCTCCGCGAAGACAAGTTAGGCTAGTTATCATAGGTAACGGCCCCTCCGCGACAAGCCGCGGCCCTGCGGCTGCGACACGTGCATCCCTTCCACCCGCTGAACGAGGGGGCGGGAGATTCTTCGCTGTCAGGGGAGCATTTCCACACCGAAGAGTGTGAAATCGTCGGCGTGGCGCACCTGCTGGAGCAGTTCCCGGGCGACCGCGTCCACAAACGCCGCTCCGGCGGTGTTCCGGTGCTTCGTGGCGGCTTCCAAAAGGCGATCGGTCGCACTCGGACCGGGCTCCCCGTCGGGCCGCGTGCCGTCGGTCCCGATGAGGAGCCGGTCGCCGGGTTTGAGGGTTTCCGAGAGGGGCTGGTACGTGGTGCTCGAGGTGCCGAGAAACGGACCCGGAACGGCCCACACCGCGGGCGCGCCGTTCGCGGGAACGAAAACCGGGGCCGGGAGGCCCGCCCGCGCGAGCGCGAGCGCACCGGTCCGGGCGTTCAACACGCCGCTCAGCATCGCTACCAGCGGCAGGTCCT
>DASWYH010001302.1:0-1937 GCA_036405095.1 Gemmata sp.
GGCACCGGCATCCTCTTTCGTCGGTAGGGACTCGGGCATGAGGGCACCGCGCTCGGCGAACGCGCACTCGGCCCAGGCCCGCGCCGGTTCGGTTCGGGGCACCCAGCCGGCGCGCCCGGTGAGCGCGAGCCGCTCGGCGTAGAGCCGTTGCAAGCCCCGGTGGCCGCCGAAGTCGGGTTCGGTGCCGGGCGCGCCGTCGAGGTCCGCGAGCACCCCGGACAGCGGCCACGCGCGCAGCACGCGCTCGATCTCGGTCGCCAGCGGCCCGTTTGGGGCGCGGCCCCGTGCCCGCCGGTAGGCGGCGGGTAGGAACTGGAGCGTCACATCGGCCGAGAGGTTCGCAGCGGGGGTTGCGGGTGCGCCGAGCGCGAGCGGCTCGTGCCCCTCGGCGCTGACCAGTGCCCAACACGCCCGTGCCAGGGCGGTGGCGGCGCGGAGCGCGGCGTCCGGGTCGAAGTCGAGCGGTGTCCCCGGCACGTCGAGCGCGTGTACGTCGAACGCGGCGCGGAGCCGGTCCGTAACCGCCGGGTATTCGGCGGGTGCGAGGCGCGGCGGGGCGTCCTGCACGGATTCGCCGGCGGCGAGCACGCGGTCGAGCCAACTGCGGAACTGGTGCATGAGTGATCGAACGAAGCGCGGTGCCCCGGTGCCCTCCGAGCACCGGAGCCGCCCGGTGCCCGTTCTGTGCCATCATAACACAGGGCCGCGGTGTTCGGAACAGGTCGGCGTTTCGTTTGAGCGCAGTTGCGAGAGCGCGCTCAGGCCCTTCCCGACCGGCGCTCGCTGTCGTTACGGAACCGGTCCTCGGCCCACGGGTCGCCGCGCATGTGGTAGCCGCCGTGGTCCCAGCTCTCCCAGAACCCGGGGCGGTCCTCTTCCATGAACTCGACCCCGCGCACCCACTTCGCGCTCTTCCAGGCGTAGAGCTTCGGCACCACGAGCCGCAGCGGGTAGCCGTGGTCGGGCGTGAGTTCCTGTCCGTTGTGGTGCGTGGCGAACAGGCAGTCGTCGGAGAAGAAGTCCGCGATCGGCAGGTTCGTGGTGAACCCGTACTCGCAGTGGACCATCACGAACTTCGCGCGCGGCGATACGGTAACGTGGTTCAGCAACTCACGGGTGCCGACCCCTTCCCACAGGTTATCCAGCTTGCTCCACCGGGTGACGCAGTGCATGTCCGCGAACACTCGGGTTCTGGGGAGCGCGGAGAACGCGCCCCAGTTGAACTGTTTGACGGCGCTCACGAGGGGGATCGGGAAGACGGTGAACGTCCACTTGGCCGGCTCGAACGGCGGGACGCTGCCGGCGTGGAGCACGGGCCACTTTTGCGTCAGCACCTGGCGCGGCGGGAGCCGGTTCGGGCGCTGCGTGTCCGGGCTGATGATCGGTTCGTCGGACATGGTGGACCTCACGGCCTGTCGCGGATTTCGAGGCGATCGGGAGCGGCGGCACGACCGCCGAGCAACCCGACCAGGGCACCGAGCGTAACCTTGAGCGTAAAATCGCAGGCGCCAGCGAACTCGGTTTGGAGCGCGGGGGGCGGGTCTTTGCCCAACGCGGCCAGCACACCCAAGCCAACGAGTGACAGCACAAACGCTGCGGTGACGATCAAAATCAGCCCGGCGAACATCCGGTTCTGCGTGATGACCGTAGCGCCTTCCGTGCCGTTTCGGGTTTCGTGGGCGCTTCCGGCACCGGTTCGGGCGCGGGCTTTTCATTTTGCCACGGGCGAGCCTTCCGTCGGGTCAGGTGCGGTACAGAACGCGGCCCGTGCTGAGATCGATGGTAGTTTCCGAGAACGGGTGCCGGATCGCGGACCAGAACAGATTGAACATGGCCCGCAGGTGCGCGAGTGGTGGGATGCGCACCGCCCAGACGGTCGGTTCGAGATCGGCCGGCAAAGCGAGGCCGAGGTCCGGGCGGCTGAGGAGCACGACGCG
>DASWYH010001303.1:0-1755 GCA_036405095.1 Gemmata sp.
TAAGGTCGATGTCTTCGCCCTTCTCGGCCTCGCCCGGTCCGCCGCGGTCGATCGAGAGGCGCAAGTACGCCCAGAAGCTCGCCTTCTCGCCCTGCATGTCGTACCCGCTCGCGTCGGTATCGGCTTCGAGCAGCCAGCGCCAGCTCCGGCGCTCGTCCTTACCCCCGTCGGACGCCTCTTCCTGCCAGCCCTTCAGCACCCGCGACAGGTTCTGTAGGGCCGCGCGCCAGCTCTTGGCCTCCGTGATGTGCAGCCGCACCTCGTCCGGAACGGCTTCGGCCGTCGCGTTGGGCACGGTTTTCAGTGCGTCGAACAGCTTGTGCTCGATCGCCGAGCAGCGCCACGGGGACCACAGATAAAAGGTGACGCCCGGCGCCTCCATCACCAGCCCGAACAGGTCCACCCGCATGGCCGCTCTCCCTCGGTCGTCGTGTAACATTCCAGTATGCAATCTAGTTCGTCGGGAATCTCGGGAGAAGGTGAGTGATGCAATTGCCCACGCACGTGAGCTACCCGGTGATCGCCATCGGCGACCTGCACGGGCGCGTCGAGTGGCTCGACCGCCTCGTCGCGAAATTGAGGCGCCGGCCGGAGTGGCCGGGCGCGAAGTTCGTCTTCCTCGGCGACCTCGTGGACCGCTATCGGACGGTAAAGAGCTTGGTGTCACGAGTCATCGAACTCATTACGGAGAAGCCGGGCAGTACCTGCGTGGCCGGGAACCACGACCTCGCGCTGGTCCGAGCTACAGGATTGGACGGCCCACCGTCGACCGAGTGGGCAACTCGTTACTGGCGGAACTACGACCACGAGTACACGTTCCTGAGTTACCTCGACCGCGCCCCCGACTACAAACCACAAGGAAAATGGGAGCAAGAACTCGCGGAACTGAAAGCCGCGATGCCCGCCGCGCACCGGGCGTTCCTGGCGAACCTGCCCTGGGTCGCGGAGGCCGAAGGGCACATCTTCCTGCACAACGGGTTGTCGCCGGAGTTGAACTGCCCCGCAACCGTTCAGCTCGAATGTTTGCACCGGAAAATCTGGGACCGCGGCGTGGTGAGCCCACGGTTCGGCACCGAAACGGACCGGCTGTTCAACCCCGAGTACCCGGTCTGGATCGGCGCCGATAAGAGGCTCTCGGCGAACCCGCTGCCGCTCCCCGGAAAGGTACAGGTGAGCGGGCACATTCAAGTGCCCGAACCGGACGCGAACGGCGTCCGCATCCGTATCGACACGAGCGGCGGGGTCGCCGAACCGCTAACCGCGTGCATCCTCACCGGCCCCCAAGCGGAGCCAATGTTCGTGTTCAGCAGCGGGTGAGAGCACGTTCCGTAACCAGCAGCCGCGCGGCGAGCCCTTGTGCCCAAAGGGAGCCGTTGCCCGGAAGGCCGGGGCGGGGAATTTGGTCCGTCGGGTGTTGGCACGGGCGACGCAGAGAGTGATCGGGCGAGCGGCCCCCGACATTCGACGAGAACGCTCCTGTTCTTGATGAGCGGCGACCGCCAGAAAGCGGGTCCGTGTACCGCGCTCTGGCGCGGCTCCTATCTCGGACAGGAGCCTACTGAAGGTGTCCGTGCGCATCGAACCGCGACAGTAGTTCCCGATGGTCAGTGGTCAATTGTCCCTGAGCCGAACAGACGAGAAGCAAGCACCAAGGTCCGAAGGGGGCGTGGAACCCTTCGCTCCGCACGGCCCACGGCCCCCTTGAAGCTACGGTCTAAGGAGCGAAGCGCTGAACCTACCGCGCACATTTGCGGT
>DASWYH010001304.1:0-11030 GCA_036405095.1 Gemmata sp.
TGAGGAACCCAGCTCTCGCCGGTTGTTGAGATACAACCGCATCAACTGTGAACGCTTACCGAGCCGATACTCCGGCAGTCGTGCCCGCCGAACCGGGTGCCCACCCGTCCAACTCGCACCCAGCCGCGCAGTCATCTGAGCGGTGCAGAGATTGCTGCCGTACGCGAAGTACCACACCGCACGCCCCCGATCTCAGTTGACGTGCGGTGCCGCCAGTTCCACCGTGCCCACGCGGAACGACACGAGTTGGTTGATCCCGAAGGCCGTCGTCAGGGCCACGTCGGCGGCGTCCCGGCCGATGGCGACCGGAACCCGCCCGACCCGCGGGACGTTGTGGCGGGCGTCGAACACGTGCCACCCGCCGCCCAGGTACACCTCGAACCACGCGCTGAAGTCCATCGCCGCCGGGTCCGGCGGAACGCCCAGGTCGCCGAGGTAGCCGGTGCAGTACCGGGCCGGCACGTTCAGGCACCGACAGATGGTGATCGCGAGGTGCGCGTAATCCCGACACACGCCCACCCGCTCGCGGTACGCGTCCAGGGCTGTTCGGTTCGCCCGTGCTTGCAGGTAGTCGAACCGGATGTGCCGGTGGACGAAGTCGCACACGGCCCGAACCAGGGGCCACCCGGCCGGGCCGTGGCCGAACGTCGCCCACGCCCACTCCTTGAGTTCGCTGTCCACCTCGCAGTACCGGCTCGGCAGCAGGAACAGGAGCGCGTCGGCCGGGAGGTCTTGCACGGGATGGTGACGCGCACCCCAGGATTGCGGGTCCGCCTGGCCGCTGTCCGCGACAACGGCTTGGTGCCGGAAGACCGCCCGCCCCGCCGGCACGAACACCCTCGCGCATCGGTTCCCGTACACGTCCAGGTAGTCGGAGATCGCCACCGGAGGATCGACCTCCAGGCGCTCGGCGGACACCCCCTGAGCGGCCCGCGGACACACGCGGAGCATCAGCACCACCGCCGCCGGCTCCTGGAACGCTAGGACAATTTCACAATCGACCTTGATCAGCATGATTCACGTGTTGAGTTCGGGTGCCGGTTGTTGTCGGCGGTCACGGCGTGGCTCTCGGAGCGTTCAACCGGGTAGCGTGCGTGATTCAGGTTTGTTGAGCGGGTGCTGGTCCTTGCGGCCGTCCGCGACCACGGCCACCCACTCGGCGAGTCGCCGGCCCAGGAGTCGGCAGGCGTCCTGCACCTCGGCGTCCCGCGGCTCTCGTGCGGCCACCGCTCCGTAGTGCGCCGTCATCGTCTGGCCGGCGTAGTCGGTGACGCCGAACACCAGGAACCCGAAGTTCATCAGCACCATCTGGAGCGACTGGCACGCGATCTCGGCCCCGCCGCCCCACCCGCCCGACGACGAGAACGCGCACGCGACCCTGCCGTCCACCTTACCCCAGGAGGTGAACATCGTCTCATCCCAGAAGCGCTTCATCTTCCACGACAGCACGCCCATGTTGGTCGGGCTCCCGACCGCCAATCCGTCGCACCAGTGCACGTCTTCGGGCGCGGCGTCAGCGACCTCGCGGACGCGGACCTCGGAGCCGGGGATGAGCCCGGCACCTTCGGCCACGAGTGCGGCCATCTTCGCGGTGTTGCCGCTGGCCGAGTGATACAGGACCAGGATCTTCCCCATGCCGTTCTCGTCTCTCGTGTCGCCGGGACCGTGTCGAGCACGGGTACGATACGGTCCCCGTGCCGGTCCGGGGGGAGGGCCGCTTACCAATCACGGGTTCCGGTGCGACCGGCCCCGCCGACGATCCGGCGCGGGGCCCGGCACGGCACCGAAAAGCGAATTGGGTTTCGTATTTCGCCGACACTTCACACCACGGGCGAGGTCGCGTTCGCGACGCCGTTCTTTGGCATGCGAGGTGCAACCCCGCTTCCGGCCCACGAACGACGCACCAGGAGAAACATCCCATGCGCAAGTTCCTACTCCCCGCCCTCGCACTCGCCGCGCTCGCGTTCGCGGCCTCTCCGGCGCAGGCCCAGCGCTACCGGAGCGGGTACGCACAGCCCTACTCCGGCGGCTACGCGAAGCCCTATTACGGCGGGTACTCCACCCCGTACTCCGGCGGGTACGCGCAGCCGTACTACGGCTCGGCCCCGGTCGGCAGCGGCGCGATCGTCCAGCAGTTCGAGGGCCAGATCCTGAACCAGGCGCTCGGCGGCGCGAGTTCCAGCTTCTACACCCCGTCCTACGGGACCGGCGGCGTGGTCCAGCAGGTGGAAGGGCAGATCCTGAACCAGGTGCTCGGCGGCAGCAGCTACGGGTCGTACTACGGCGGCAGCAGTTACACGCCGTACTACGGCGGGACCGCCTACCCCGTCTACGGCGGGACCTCCTACGGCGGCTCCAGAGGGCTCATGGGCGGTCGCCGCCGCTAACGGGCACCGCGGTGCTCAGGACCGCCGGGAAGCCCCGGCGGTTTTTTCGTGCGCATCTGACGGCGCACGCCTATGGGTTCGAGGAGGCGCTTGCAGGGGTCGAGTTGTCGAGCGCCGGGAGCGGGCGAACGACCGCTGGGAACGGACGCGTGAGGAAGCCCGCCGGATGTCGGGTTATCTCGCCATAGGGGGTGCTGGAATACCCGACCCCGACGTCGTTCATCTGGTAGGGGCGAACGGCTGTGGCCGGCTCTCGTCCCGCGGGTGCAGCGCCTGGGTGCTTTACTTGCTCTCGTCCACGGCCGCGTTCCAGGCCTTGGCCCCCGGCTCGTGAGAACCGACCCCGCGGTAGAACGCCTCGTCCGTGTCGAAGTCGTCGCACTTGTGCCACTCGACCAGCCCCGGCTTGTGGACGGTGAAACGGCCGGAGTCGCGGGGCGTGTACGGGACGGCGGGCACTGTCTTGGCCCACGGGAAGGCGTAAGACCGCATCTCCAAGACGACCGCGTCCAGTCGCCGCCTTCGACGGTGACCCGGCCGTCGTTGGCCGACACGCCATCGCAGGCGGTGAACTACGCACCCCCCACGAACGAGTGCCGCGTCACGACGCGACGAGTTCCGGGATCGCCTTGCCGTTCTGGACGATGAAGATCGGTCGCCCGGTCTGGTCGGGGAGTGCCGTAGTCTCGTAGTCGATGCCCAGGTGCCGGTAGATCGTCGCCAGGAAGTCCGCCGGCCCGACGCGGCGGTCCACCACGTCCTCGCCGAGCCGGTCGGTCGCCCCGACGACGCGGCCGGTGCGGATGCCGCCCCCGGCCCAGAGCATCGAGTTCGCCCGCGGCCAGTGGTCGCGGCCCGGCTGCACAGTCCCCGCCGCCGCACTGGCGACACCGCCGCCGCTGCTGGCGACGTACGAGATCTTCGGCGTGCGGCCGAACTCGCCGGTCACCACGACCAGCACCCGCCTGTCCAGCCCGCGGTCGTACACATCCTCGACCAGGGCCGCGACCGCCTGATCGAAGTACGGGGCGCGGAACTTCAGCGCGTCGAACACGTGGTGATTGACCGCGTGGTCGTCCCAGTTCTGCACCCGCCCGCACAGGGGGCCGGACAGTTCCGTCGTCACGATCTCCACGCCCGCCTCGACCAGCCGCCGCGCCATGAGCAGTTGCTGCCCCCAGGTGTTCCGCCCGTACCGCTCCCGCACCTTCGGGCTTTCGAGGTTCAGGTCGAACGCCCGCGCCGCTTCGGGGCTGGTCAGCAGGTTGACGGCCTGCTCCTGAAACGTGTCCATGCCCGCTGCCGGGGTGGAGCGGTCGAGGTCGCGGCGGAGCGCGTTGAGCGTGCCGTGCAACTTCGAGCGGTCGGCCAACCGCTCCCGCTCGCCGGGGTCCGCCAGCCCGACGTTCGGCACGCGGAAGTTCGGCGCGTTCGGGTCGCCGGTCACCGCGAACGGGGCGAACCCCGCGCCCAGGTACGCCGGGCCGGCGATGGTGAAGTTGTCGTACCGGACGATCGGGTTGACGCCGACGTAGTTCGGCAGCGGGCGGCGCGGGTCGTACCGGAGACGGTGCGCGACGCTCATCAGGTCGGGCAGGACCGGCTTGAGCTTGTCCTGCGGGTCGGTGTCGCCCGCCAGAAGCTGGAGCGAGCCGGCCGGGTGCCCGCCGCCGGTGTGGGCCATCGAGCGCAGGAGGGTGAAGCGGTCGGAGATCTTCGCGTGCCGCGGCAGCAGTTCCGTGACCCGGACGCCGGTCGTCTTGGTCTGGAGGGGCGCGAACGGGCCGCGATACCCCGCGGGTGCGTCCGGTTTCGGGTCGTAGGTGTCCAGGTGGCTCCCGCCGCCGCGCAGCCACACGATGATGACCGCGGTGCGCTCGCCCGTCGCGGGCGGCGCGGCCGCGGCCCGCATCCGGTACAGCGCGGGCAGCGACAGCGACCCGAACGCGGACAGGCCGAAGCGGAGGAACTCTCGTCGCGAGTCGCCGGGCATCAATCCGTCTCGTGAGGCGTGGTTCGGAACAGTTCCGCGATCGCGGGGGCGGAGAGAGGAGCGAGGGGGCGGGGGTACTCGGCAGGCCCACTTTCTCACGCGGTGCGCCCACCGTCAAGCGACAACCGGCTGGAGTTCCCCCGGCACCCTCCGAGAGTGTCTGCGGATCTCGGATCGGGATGAGGCCGACCGGGAATCGTGCTTGACCGGGGCGAAGAGCGAACCGAAACTGAGCCCACCTGCCTCACACCGTCACCTCGAACTTCGCCGGATTGAAATCATGCACGGACCTCGCCTTCTCCTCACTGTTATCGCGTTCCTTACCGCGGGCACGACGGTCCGGGCCGACGACCCGCCCAAGAAGGCCGAACCCGAACGACTGGAGCTCTGGAACGGCAACGCACCGCAGGGCGACGGCACGTTCGAGAAGGCCGAGGCGTGGGTCACCGTCCACCGGCCGGAGAAGCCCAACGGCACCGCCGCGGTGATCTGTCCGGGCGGCGGCTACGGGGGGCTGGTGACCGGGGCCGAGGAGCACGGGATCGCGGCCTGGCTGAACCGCCACGGGGTCACCGGGGTGGTGCTGGAGTACCGCCTCCCGAAGGGCCGGCCGTACGTGCCACTGCTCGACGCCCGGCGGGCGATCCGCACGGTGCGGGCCAACGCCAAGGCGTGGGGCATCGACCCGGCGAAGGTCGGCATCATCGGGTTCTCGGCCGGCGGGCACCTGGCTTCGACCGCGGGCACGCACTTCGACGACGGCGACCCGAAGGCCGAGGATGCGGTCGCGAAGCAGAGCAGCCGCCCCGACTTCATGATCCTGGTGTACCCGGTCGTCTCGATGGGCGAGAAGGGGCACGGCGGCTCCCGGACCAACCTGCTGGGCAAGCAGCCGGACGAGAAGCTCGTCAAACTCTTCTCGAACGAGTTGCAGGTGACGGCGAAGACGCCGCCCGCGTTCCTGGCCCACGCGAAGGACGACAAGGTGGTCGTGCCGGAGAACAGCAAGGCGTTCTACGATGCACTGCAAGCACAGAAGGTGCCGTCGAAGTACCGGGAGTTGGCTTCGGGCGGTCATGGCCTCAACGGGTACAAGGGGCCGATGTGGGACGCGTGGCAAAAGCAGTCGCTGGCGTGGCTGGAGGAGTTGAAGTTTATCCCCGCGAGCGGGGAGAAGAAGTAGTCGCGGTGCGCCAAGTCGGTCCGGCCCGGTGACGGCGTGTTGCCTTCGCCGGCAGGTGGAGACCGGGCTTCTCCTGGAACGCCGGAGCCGATACGGTCGCAGCGCCGGTCCGGGAGGTCCGCTCACCGATCACGGGTTCCGTCGCGATCGGCCCCACGCCGGATCGTCGGCTCTGTCCGACACGGGTGCTGAAAAACGCATCGGATTGCGTGTTTCGGCGGCACGTCGCCCCGCACCGGGCGGGTCTGGGCGACTGAGACCGAGCGAGAGCGTGCCATGCCTCCCCCTCAAAATCAGACGCCACGTTCGGGTCGGGTGGGGCCGAAGCTGGTCCGTCACGAGTCGATGACTTGGCATCCCATCAGGCACCGCCCCGCGGCGGCGCGGATCTGCTCGTTCGGGTCCGCCCCCAGGATGCTCAGGTCCATCCAGTCGTCCGCGCCGGACAGTTGTCCGATCCGCTCGACCACCGCCAACATGCGGAGCCGGTGGGGCACCCGGTTCTTGCGGCGAGCGGCTCCGAGAACCAGCCGGCGGACGGGGGCGATGCTCATCTGGGTGAGCAAGAACGCGGCATTTTTGTTGAGTTCGGTGTCCGTGACTCGCAGCGCGTGGAACAGCACGTCCATCAAGGCTTGCTGCCGGGTTTTGGTCGCCGTGTCGCTCATGTCGGAGTCCTTCCGGTTAAGTCGCGGGCGTCAGCAGGTGACCCGCACCTGCTCTTGGGCACGGGAGAGTTCGGCGTCGGCCTCGACCGGGTCGGTGACGCCGACCAAGACCCTCTCGCGTTCGGTCGGTGCGTCCTGCCGCTGCTCCGCCTCGGTCGGCGTGGACGTCGCCACGGGGGGCGGCAGAACGGCGGGGGCGGGGAACAACTTCTGGACGACGAGGAGTGCGGCGAGGGCCTTTTCGTGCATCCGCTGGGCCTGGGCCTGCCGCCGGCCCCGGTACTCCAGCAGTTTCGGCGACGCCCGCTGGTCGAGGTCCGCGGCCTCGATGCCGGAGAAGTATTGCAACTGGAGCCAGGTGGCGACGGCCCGCTCGACCAGCAGCCGCTCGACGGGCTGGGCCGAGGGGCGGGCCAGTTCGCCCCGCAGTTTGGCGGCGTAGAGGGCTCTGCTCTCCCGCACGAGCAGGTCAGTGCCGCCGGCCAGGGCGATCCACGCCCGCTCGACGTCGGCCGCGAGGTCGCCGTATTGCTGCCACAGGGCCGGGTGGCGGTCCATCAGTTCGCGCAGGAGGGGAACGACCGCGGCGTCCCCGCGCCGCGCCCGCCCGATGATTTCCTTGACCTTATCCAGCATCTCCTGCCGCGTCGTCTCCGTGACCTCCGTGGTCATGCCTGCGCCTCCTCCATGGCCCGTAGTTTGTGCGGTGGAATCCCGCCGCCAGCAGCGCGGCCTCCATCAGCACCGTCGCCGCGGCGTCGAGTTCGGCCGTCATCTCGTCCGCGGCCCGGCTCGCGTCCCGTGCGACGCGGACGGCCCGCCGGTCGGCCTCCCGCTGGTCCCGGCGGCGGGCGATGGCCTCGGCCGCGGTGGTAGCCCGCTTCCCGCGACCGAGGTACGTCTTCCTGACTTTGCCCGTCGAGTGGTCGCGGACGGTCAGGTAGAAGTACGTGCCGCGGGACTTCCCCCTGCGCTCGAAGCGCCATGTCGCGTGCCTCACTGTCGGGCGACCGGGGGCGGCAGGTTTTGCCCAATCGGTGTGTTTCGCGGTTGCCCCTTGTGCCACACCGCGGACCGCCCATCACTCGACCGCCCAGTCTACCATTTTTGCCGGGAGGTACGCGAGATCGGTACGATGCGCGGCGCACCCGGCGGCGATGCGCGACCGATCGGGTCCGCACGAACCCGAAACAGGGTCACGGCACCCGAATTAAGTAGAGCATTCGGGGCGGAAGCGGCACCCAAGGAACCCCTTTCACGCGCCGGCGGTGGGTTCGATCGCCCCGGACGTCGCTCCCCTCACCCTTCGGTGCTGGCGGACGGGTGCAGGTGCGCCGCTTTACAGACCGCTCAGGAGGGACCACAGAGTAGTGCGCGGAGCAGTAGGCGAAGCCCGCATTCGCAGTGGCGTTATGAAGGGTTTTCAACGACATCGCACAGTGGGAGCAAGACGGCAATCGAGTTGCTGAAGAGGTGGATCGCGAAACACCCGGACGTCGCCCGGTCGATCCACGAACTCGACGACCTGTGCTCGATGGCCGAGGCCGCGTGGGTGAACGCTCTGGGCGGCGAAAACCCGTTGCACCAACTGCGCGTCAAGGACGAGATGGCCGAGATGAAGGCCGAGCTTCTGGGCGAGCCCCCCTCCGTCCTCGACCGGGTGATGGTCAGCAGCATGGTCACCGCGCACCTGGCCCACCAGGGTGCGGTGTACGGGGCCGCGCAGCCGGCACAGCATCGGGCGGTCGCGACGGCCAGGGGCAAGCGGGTCGAGAGCACCGCCCGGCGGCTCCTGCTGGCGGTCAAGGCGCTGGCGGTCGTGCGGCTGCACCAGGCCCGCGGGCTGGTGCCGAAAACGAAGATCAAGTTGTTCGACGCGACCGCGTGACGCGAACAGGGTCACTGAGCCGGGTTGCAACAGCGACCGCATTCGGTCGCCGAAGCGCCGGGTTCCGCCTCCTGCGCAACCGCCCTCGGACCCGTAGCGGCTGAGGGGCGCGGTCACCAGCGGGACCAATCTCCTGGGTGTCGCCGGTCACTTCTTCTTGAGCGTCTGCGGCAGACCTCGTCTGACCTGATCCGTGAGCCGTCGCAGCACCTCGCGGGCGAGGTCGAGGTTGCCGAGCTTGCGCAGGTGGCCCTCGCAGTTGTCGAGTGCCTTCTGGATTTTGTCTTCGTTCGCGGCGAAGGGCCTGCGGCGCTCGGCCTCGTCTTCTTCGGCCTTCTGCTTATGCGCCTCGAACGCCTCGGCTTCCTCCTGCTCCTTGCGCATCTCGTCGAGCGCCTGTTGCTTTTCGGCGCTCACCGCCCGCTTCTTGGGCGTCGCCTTCGCTGGCGCTTTCTTTGCTTTGGCCACGCGCTCTCCGGGTCGGGTTTATGAATCGTTACTTCCGGGCGCTTTGGCCCGGCCGTGGTCTCGACGCTCTGGTCGCGGCATTGTTGCTCCTGTTCGGTACACGCGCAAGCAAAAAGCGGCCATCAAAAGAAGATGCTCGGCACGAAGGCTCGGACACTATCGCGCCCGCCGGGAGGATGACTTCGGTGTGACGTTCCCTTCCGGCCTGCCGCGCGTGTCCGAGCCACTTTCCGCCCTCGGCAGGTGCTTCGCGAGGCCCGCCTGGACTGCCGCGACGGCGGCATCGGCGGTGCGAACGAGTTTGCGGACGTCGCCCGGCAGGCCGGAGGCGGCGGCTTCGGTCCACCGCAGCCAGCGCAGGCACAACCCCTCCAGCAGAACCATGCTCTGGTCCAGGTCGGCCGGGACGAACGGCTTACGTCCGGCCCCGGCCCGGCGTGCGCCGCGGGCGACCTGCACGCGGCGTTCGAGCACGCTGAGCGTCCACGACTCGCGGACGGCCTGGGAAAGGAGTGAGTCGCGGGCCTTGCGGTCGCCGACCGCAAGCGAGCGGATCAGGTGGCTGGTCGAGAACCGCGACCTGTGCCGCCGGACCTGATCGGCCAGGTGCTCGATCTGTTCCTTGTCGTAGTCGGTCGCGACCCGGCGTAGCTTGCCGAGGGTGTCGAGGTTGAGGCCCAGTGCGAGGGGCTCCTCCTCCTCTTGTTGCCGTTTCTTCAGACGAGCGAGTTCGAGCCGCTGGCGCTTGGTCGCCTTGCCGTACACGAGGCTATCGGGCGGACAGTTTTCGAGACTATCGCAGCCCCACTCCCACAGAGCGATGATCTGGTCGGCGTTGCGGTCGGCGTGGTCGGGCGGGACCCGGTTCGATTTCGGCGACACGGCGGGCTCACGGTCGGAGTGCTGGTCGGGAGCACTTCCTTTGTGTGCCACGAGCACGGCGAGTGCAACCGCCGAGTTCCAAAAAGCACTTGTGGGCCTTCGCCCTCGTCCGCATCCTCCGAAGGGCGCGTCGCACGAATCGGTCGCCTGACTCCACTGCACTGTATCGCCCCGTTCTGCTTCTCGCCCCCGTGCTTTCCTCCGGGACCGGGAGATCAGATCGCGGGCCGGGTAACACGCTGCTTGATTGGGGGACGCCCTCGCTGCGCGAGGGCGTCGTTTGTTGTGATCCGCTCGTCCGCCACTCCCGAACCGGCCGGACGCCTCCCACCCACGCCGGGGGGCTCTATCACGAGAATACCATCACGCCCGTATCCCACCCCACAACGTCTTTTTCGATCTCCGACCGAGGGTGCGACCTGCCGCCACTTACTTTCACGGCGAACCGCCCGCCGGCCGTGTTGTCGGCGGCACTACACGCCACGTCTCTCCGAGCGCTCACACCTCCCGTTCTGGCCCGACATTACCTTTGCCCCCGACCGTGCCGAGCGTACGAGCCACGTTTCCCGACGCTCCTCACCCGTCGTGCCACAAACAACCTTTCTCCACATACACACTCGTATCCCCCGCCACCCACGCTCGGACCCGCTCGTGCCCAGAAGCGGGCAGCGCGAACGGCTCGCACTCCACTGCCACCGCAACCCGCTCCGGGACCGAACCCGCACGAGCCGCGAAAACCATTCTCACCGGCACCACGCTCACCAGCGATGGCACCGATAACCCCTTCTTGAGCGCCATCGAACCCCCATGCCGATGAACACCTTCCGACCACCCAACACCCCACATTACGCCACCACGCTCACCGTTTTCACCCCCTCCAACACGTACTCGAACGAATTCCGCGCACCACGAGTCGGACTCCCGACCGCTCGCAATTCTTCCGCTGCGACTCGAACTCCAAAACCACTATTGAGATTGTCATCCCCTCCCCTACGTCCATCCTCGTACCCCCGCGACCGCACTTCCGCCACCTCGACGAAGGGGTTGTCGTCGCGAGTTCGCGGGTGGACGCACGGGTGCCCGAAATCGGAGCACCGGAACAGTGCGACGTCGGAAGAGAAGCGTGCCCGGATCACCGAAGAACGGAGCGCCTCCCGCGGACGAGATCGTGCGGACGAACCAATGTGCACGAACCGAAGAGCACGGGACGGAGAGCAGAACCACGAGGAGGGAACGAAGGACGGCGGAATGAAGGGTAAACTGAGCGGCGACGGGTAGAGGGGGATGACGCTGGAGAAGAAACACGAGAAGACGCGTCCTCCAACGGGCAGAGTGCCGGTGCGCCGGCATTTCACGCGGGCGTGACGGCACACCACCCGCTGGAGGAACACCCGCGGTCCGCCTGGGACGTGAGCGTGTAAAACGGACCTCGGTGTGGCAGGCAGTCTTCACAGGAGGGGAACGTCGTCCGGTCCCGCGTACGCCCGGTGGGCTTGAGCCACGGGGGGGCGGCGGCGAGACGGGACGCCTACCCCTAATAAAGGCGCGATTTCCGCCGCGG
>DASWYH010001305.1:0-2448 GCA_036405095.1 Gemmata sp.
GGGGCCTCGCACTGGACACGGAGTTCGCTTCGCGCTGCCTGGGCGAACGCCTGGCCGCTCGGGGTGGGGCGCAGGGCGTCGCGTTCTCCCCGGACCGTAGCGGGCGCGGTCCGGCGGCGCCGACGGGTCCGTAAAGCTCCGGGACGTGCGCACGGGGAGACGCATCCGCGTGTGGCCGACGAAGGCCGGGCCCGAGCACGGGCGGGCGTGAGTCAAGTAAAGGTAGCGCGGCGCCCGCCCAAGAGGACGGGCGCCGCTCGTCGAAGTCGCCCGGCGCGACATGACGGGGCGAAGCCGCATCCGCTCTTCACACTCGCCCGCCGCAGACCGGACCAACCTGTCCGCTTTTAGCCGCGTTCGGGGGCGTCGTCAGCATTCGCCGTTTGCAACGGGCATTTCTGTTTTCAACCGGCGCGCGTGGTCGTATCCTCTACAGCGCATCACCAATCAGCCACCCGAAGAGGCACCGATGAGTAGTTTCGCCGCGCTCGACGTTACCGCCATTAACACGATCCGCACACTCGCGATGGATGCGGTGCAGAAGGCCAACTCCGGGCACCCGGGGGCGCCGATGGGGCTCGCGCCGGTCGCTTACGTGATGTGGAACCGGTTCATGAACTACGACCCGGCGGACCCGATGTGGCCCAACCGGGACCGGTTCGTGCTTTCGAACGGTCACGCGTCGATGCTCATTTACTCGCTGATCCATCTCACCGGCATTAAAAATGTCGATCACAACGGCAAGGTGCTCGACGAGCCGTCGCTCCCGATCGACCAGTTGAAGCGGTTCCGCCAGTTGAACAGCAAGACCCCCGGGCACCCCGAGAACGAGTACACCGCCGGGGTCGAAACCACCACCGGGCCGCTCGGCACCGGGGTGGGTAACGCGGTCGGCATGGCGATCGCGCAGAAATGGCGCGCCGGGTACTACGGGCGCCCGGGGTTCGAGTCCCTGTTCGATCACCGCGTCTACGCGATCTGCGGCGACGGGTGCATGATGGAAGGCGTGGCGAGCGAAGCGGCGTCCCTCGCCGGGCACCTGAAGCTCAACAACCTCACGCTGGTCTACGACGACAACGGTATCACCATCGACGGGCACACGCACCTCGCGTTCAGCGAAGACGTGGCCAAGCGGTTCGAGGCCTACGGCTGGAACATCCTCCGCGTGAACGACGGGAACGACATCGACGGCATGGCGGCGGCCCTCGCCGCGTCCAAGACGGCCGACAAGCCGACGCTCATCGTCCTCAAGACGGTCATCGGGTACGGGTCGCCCAACAAGGCCGACACCCACGGCGCGCACGGCGAACCGCTCGGCGCGGACGAGATCAAGCTGACCAAGAAGGCCTACGGGTGGCCGGAGGACTCCTCGTTCCTGGTGCCGGATGGCGTTTACGATCTGTTCCAGAGCGGCATCGGCAAGCGCGGGGCCGAGGCCCGCGCGGCGTGGCAGAAGCTGTTCGACGAGTACAAGGCGAAGTTCCCGACGGAGGCCGCCGAACTCGAAGCGATGGAGAAGCGTGACCTCCCGGCCGGCTGGGACAAGGACATCCCGGTGTTCCCGGCCGACCCGAAGGGCCTCGCCACCCGCGAAAGCTCCGGTACGGTGCTGAACGCGATCGCCAAGAACGTGCCGTGGATCGTCGGCGGGTCGGCCGACCTGAACCCGTCCACGAAGACGTACATGAAGGACAAGGGAGTGTTCACCTCGAAGACCCCCGCCGGGCGCAACGTTCACTTCGGGGTGCGCGAGCACGGCATGGGGGCCATCATGAACGGCATGGCCCAGTCGAAGCTCCGCTCCTACGGCTCGGGCTTCATGATCTTCTCGGATTACGGGCGCCCGCCGATCCGACTCGCCGCGATCATGGGCCTCCCGGTGCTGTACGTGTTCACCCACGACTCCATCGGCGTCGGGGAGGACGGCCCGACCCACCAGCCCATCGAACAGATCATGTCGCTGCGGGCGATCCCGAACCTGATCCTCATTCGCCCGGGCGACGCGAACGAGGTCGCGGAAGCGTACAAGGTCGCGGTGCAAGAGAAGCACCACCCGGTGGTGTTCGCGATGACGCGCCAGGCCCTTCCGACCCTCGACCGCACGAAGTACGCTCCGGCCTCCGGGCTGGCAAAGGGCGGGTACGCCCTGAACGACGTTGCCAACCCCGACGTACTGCTGATCGCGACCGGGAGCGAACTGTCGCTGGCCGCAGACGCCAGCGAGAAACTGGCCGCAGAGGGGATCAAGGCCCGTGTGGTGAGCCTGCCGAGTTGGGAACTGTTCGCGAAGCAGGACCAGGCGTACCGCGATAGCGTGATCCCGCCGGCGGTCACCGCTCGCGTGTGCGTAGAAATGGGCGGGGCGTTCGGGTGGGAGCGGTACGCGGGCAGCACGGGCGCGATCATCGGGATGCGCTCGTTCGGGGCATCGGCCCCGCTGAAAGACCT
>DASWYH010001306.1:0-2206 GCA_036405095.1 Gemmata sp.
AACCCCACCTGCGCGTGCGGATCGGCATCAGCGGCGAGCCGCACCTGCTCGCCGCCCCCGACAGCGTCCCACACGCGCAGGTGCCGGTCCCCGCCGACCGTCGCAACACGCGCCGCATCGGGCGAAAAGGCCACCGAGCCAACGGGCGGCCCCCCGGCGGCCAGCACGAACCGTAACGCCCCGGTCCGGAGGTCCCACACGCTCACGTCACCCGACCCCGACCAGGGCCACGAGGCGAGCGCCTCGGAGTTCGCCGAGAACGTGAACCGGCACCCGCGCCCGGGCAGCACTCGCCGCACAGCCCCCTTCTCCGCATCCAGCACACGGATCTTGCGCCCCGAGTCCCCGCCGCACGCGATCACCTTGCCATCGGGCGAGAACTCGACCGTGCCCGCTCCGGCGATCTCGGCCGGCACCTTCCACCGGAGCGCGGGCCCCCCCGCGGTGAGATCCCAGCACCACACTTCACCCGTCCCGACTGCCGCCATCCGCGCACCATCAGGGGCAACCGCAACGGCCCAGCACTCAGTCGGACCTCCGAGCGCCCTCAACTCGCGCCCGGAGGCCGCGTCCCAGAAGTGGATCGTGCCCCCGCCGTGGTTCGAAACGAGCACCGTTCCATTCGAGGCAAAGGCGACGCTCGACATGCCCCCCGGGGCGCCGAGGCGGAAGCGGAGCGTGCCGAGCCGCGCAACCGCCCCCGCCGGGAGCGGGTCGCCGTACCGGTCCCGTGGCGGGGCCACCTCCGCGAGCGATGCGGAACGCGCGGGGGGCACGGTGGGGACCGGAGCGCCCGGCCGCTGCGCCACCAACGAGCCCCCGACGATCGCACAAAGCGCAGGCACCACAACCAGAGCGCACAGCTTCAACCGCCCCCAACCGCCCCCCCGCGTGGCCTCCAGAGCCAACTTGGCGGCGGCGCTCTCGCTCGGGGCACCGGCGGCGATCGCCAGGGCCGCTTCGGCCACGTGCGCGGCCAGGCGCGCCGGGACCGCACACGCGACGTTTTCGAGAGCCGCCACCACGACCGCCGCCGAAACCGCGACACCGCGCCGCGCGAGCCGTTCCCGTATCAGCTTCAGCGCCTGCTTCACCCGGTGCGCCGCGGCCCGATCGGTGACCCCCAGGATGCGGCCGACTTCGGCCTGCGTCTTCCCTTCCCAGAAATACAGTGTGAGCGGCACCCGGAGCCGTTCGGGGAGCAGGGCCACCTCTTCGGCCACCTGAGCCCGCAACTCCTCATCGGACGGAGCGGCACCGACTTCTGCCGCCCGTTCGGCCAGTCGGCACTCGGCCGCGACCTTCCGCCGAACGGCCTTTCGTAAGTTCAGAGACACCTCGTTCGCGACCTTCCGGAGCCACCCGGAAACGGCCTCCGGGCGCACCTCGCCGGCCTTCCGCGCGAATGCGATGAACGTCGCCTGGAATGCGTCCTCGGCGTCTGTATCGTTACCCAGTATGCGCCGGCATGTCGCCCAAACGGCACGCCCGTGCCGGACGACCAGGGCGGCAAACGCGGCACCATCGCCCGCGGCGAACCCAGCGAGGAGTTCACCATCGGAACGCGGCTCGGTCCGCCACAACCCGGTCAAATCGCGGATGTGGTGCGCCAGCCCGCGCGGAACGTCCCGACCCATTAACGACCCTGGTGAGTGTGCGGTTTCTTCCAACTAACCAACTGCCGGAACGAAAACCGAAATTATAAATGAAACTTTCGCAGAAATAGAACGAAGCGGAGACCCGGAACCGTGGATAACGGCAGCAACCCAGGTGCACCGCAAGACGATTCGCGCCTGAACCTTACGCCGTTCCTCCGGGAAAACAACCGGCCAAGTTTTTATCCGGTCCGAACATTTGCGAGCCCTCCATTTCGAAGCGGCGAACGCTCTTTGGCGTCCCCAAAAATGACGATTCAACCCGGCGACGCACCGCGACGAGCCCTTCCGTTGTGGCCCATCTCCTGCTGATGCGCTCCGCTTGGGGTTCGTCTCCGCAAGGGGCTCGCGGCGCCAAGACGGGTCCGGGGGGAATCGCTCCTGACTAAACGAGTCGCGACCCCGGGAGAAACGGTAGACATGTTTACGCTATCCCGGCGCCTCCGGCTCCCGGGCGACAGGGGATCGAAACCCGTGCGGTCCTTTCAAACGGTGAGGATCGTGGGCCACCGGACCGCCCGCCCTTGACGCCCCCCACCGCGCGGACTAGC
>DASWYH010001307.1:0-6542 GCA_036405095.1 Gemmata sp.
GGCCGAATAAAGGAAGAGGCCGCTACGGGTGTGCCATAAGCCGGCAGCCCACTAAAGGGCCTGCGGGGTATCAACCCCGCAGGCTCGCTTTTTTGACCGCCACTGGTTACGAAGAGAGATCGTCACCGAGTTCACGTGTGAGCGACAACGGCGAAGGCCGGAATCCCCGGTGAGGGTTCCGGCCTTCGCCGTTGTCGCTTCGTGAGGGGCGCTCACGATGACATTATCTCTTCCCTTGCATTGCGACGACGAGCACCTGAATCTTGGCCTCGATGCCGTACCCGAGCGACAGCGGGACTTCGGTGAGCGTGTTCGCTTCCTTGATGGGGTTTTCGAGCTTCACCATGTCCGGTTCGACCTTCAGGTTCTTGCCCTTGAGGGTCTTGCTCACTTCGACGGGGCCGATCGAGCCGTACAGGTGCCCTTCCTCGGTCGCGTTCGCTTCGATGGTGACGGCCGGGAGCCGGGTGAGTTGCTCGGCGAGCACCTTCAGGTCCGCGATCTTGGCCTCGCGGGCCTTCTCGACCTTGATCTTGTACTGATCGAGCGTGCGCAGGTTTTCGGCGGTCGGGATCACCGCTTTGCCGTAGGGGATGAGGTAATTGCGGGCGTACCCGGCCTTCACCTCGACGATTTCGCCCTGCTTGCCGACGTGGGCGGTGTCGTCCACCAGCACCACGAGCGTGCCGCCGTGGGCGCCCTTTTTGACCTGGTTCCGCACCCGGATCTTCTTTTGCGGGAGCTTCTTTTCCTTCGGCTTGTCGCTCTTCGCTTCGGCCTTTTTCGCGGTCTTGGCCATGATAAACGTCCCGTCCCCGTGCTTGTGTTTAACCCCCACTTCGGGCGCCCTCGCGGGAGCGCCCGAAGTGGGGAAAGGTTGAGTAAATCAAGCGACGGGTTCGGTGCCTCGGGCACTCAGAACGGAATGGGGTCGTCACCCCCGCCGCCGTGACCGCCCCCGTCGTCATCGTCGCTCTGTGGTGGAGGGGTGCGCCCGCCGCCCGTCGGGCGACCACCGCCGCCAGCCGGCCGACCGCCACCACCGGAGTAGCCGCCGCGGTTCCCGCCGCCACCACCCCCGCCGGAGTAGCCACCGCCACCGCCACCACCAGAGTAGCCACCGCCACCACCGCCATCACTTCCGCCGTCTTCGCTGTTCTTGCCGCCCAAGAACTCGATGCTATCGACGACGAGCTTGTGTTTCGAGCGCTTTCCGCCGCCGTTCTTGTCATCCCACTCTTCGAAGACCAGCCGGCCTTCGAGGTACATGGGGTCGCCCTTCTTGGCCCACTTCGAGATCAGGTCGGCGAGGTTCCGCTTGCTGTCCGGGCGGGAGAAGACCTCACAGTCAATGTACAACTGGTTGGGGTCTTTCTCCCAGGTGTCCCCGACCTTCTTGCTCCGGCCGACCGCGAACCGGAACTTCACCACCGTGCTGCCGCTGTTGGGCAGCACCCGCGGCGCGTCCGGGTCGGTCGTCAGCCGGCCCATCAACATGACCTTGTTCAGAGTCGCCATACTGCGACCTCCTCGCGGGCCACTCCTAACAGGAATGGTTAAGCTGAAGGCTAGGAGTTCGCCCGCGGGGGGTAGGTTACGGCATCACGAGGTTCTCACGCAAGGTCGGAAGTCGGCGCGAACTACTCCGGCTTGTCGGCCATGTCGCGGCGCCCGCGGCGCGGGGGGCCGCCGTCGCGATCCCCGCGCGGGGGCGGGCCACCGTCTTCGCCCATCAGCATGTCGCCGCCGATCGCCGCCGGGTCGGTCTGAACGGTCTGTTCGTCCTGCATGCCGTGGAGCGCGAACCCGTTGCTCTGGTCCTCGCGGGCCACCTGCATCATCTCCTCGCGCCACTTCGGGTCGATCTTCGACGTGAGTTGGCGCAGGATCAAGCCCTCCTGGAGCTTGAAGTCGCCTTCGAGTTCGGCCTGTTTGGTGCTCTCGAAGGTGTAATAGATGATGTGGAAGCTGCCCTTCTTGGACTTCCCGATCGGGTACGCGAGCTTGTGGTTGTAGTCCCACGGGCGGCTCACCTCGATCGTCCCACCGTGGCGCTCGATCAGGGCGTGCAGTTGCTGCTTGACGCCGTCGGCGTCGGCCGACACCTTCGTCGGGTCGAGGAGGAACAGCGTTTCGTAGGTCTGAATCGACATGAGTTACCTTTGAGTAGTTGCCCGCGCCGGCACAAACCGGGCGCGGTGGTCACCGTGGTTCGGTCGGGGCCTCTAACCCCGAGACCCCAACCGCACACTGGTTGGGGAGCGACCTGTTTCGCTTTGCGAAGGAGGCCAAAAGGAGAGCCCCAAGGACCGGTCACCCCGCGGGTGGTTTGTTGACCTCTGGAGCGGTGCCCTCGTCCTTCCCCTTTTCCTTTTTCTTTTTCCCTTTTTCCTTCGTTCCGCCGTCCTCGGCGGAAGCGCCACCGTTGAACTTGTTCATGCAGGCTTCGGTGCCTTGCTTGATCCACACGAGTGCGGCTTGCGCCGCCGTCGCCACCGCGCTTTCGACGGCGGCCCGTTCGCCGGGTTTGAACTTCGACAGCACGAAGTCCACCGCGTCGCCAACTGCGGGTTGGCCCACCCCGATACGGAGCCGCGCGTAGCCGTCCGTTCCCAATTGTTCCTGAATGTTTCGGAGCCCGTTTTGCCCGCCGTGGCTCCCTTTCGCCCGCACCCTCAGTTTGCTCAACGGAAGGTTGAAGTCGTCGCAGATCACGAGCACGTTCTCGACCGGCACTTTGTAGAAGTCGAGAATCGCACGCACCGCCCGCCCGCTCAAGTTCATGAACGTGAGCGGCTTGATCAGCAACGCGGTTTCGTCGCCCTCTTTCATCTCGTAAATGAGGGCTTCGAACTTCTCGCGGCTCGCGCCGACTCCCGGACCAGAGGCCAGGTACTCGATAACGTCGAACCCGACGTTGTGCCGCGTCCCGGCGTACTTCGGCCCGGGGTTGCCGAGGCCCACTATCAGCTTCATCGGGGATCAGGGGCAAAGGTCAGGAAAACCGAAAGCCTCAGCATAGCAGACGGCACGAACCGCGGAAGCCGCCGCCGCCCTCTGCGCCCTGGCCCCCGGCGACTACTTCTTCCCGTCGCCCGCGTCCTCGTCGGCCTTCTTCTTCTCGGGCTTGATGACTTCGGGGCCGGCGCCCAGTTCCGGGGTGGTCGCGGCCGGTTCGACGCCCGGCAGCTTCAGTTGCACGACCACGGCTTCGCCCGGTTCGAGCACCTTCACCCCGGCCGGGAGCGCGAGGTCGCGGACGTGGATCGGGTGCCCGAGCGTCAGGTTGGTGATGTCGATCGGGATCGAATCGGGGATGCCGCCGAGCGGGCACTCGACGTGGAGCGCGTGGAACGGCTGGTCGAGCACCCCGCCGCCGGTCGCCTTGGGGGCGTTCTTCAGCGCAACGGGCACCGACACGCGGACCAGTTCGGCCCGGTCCTTGCGCTCGAAGTCCACGTGGATCATCTGCTTGCCGAGGTAGTCCCACTGCAGCTCGCGGATGAGGACCGTTTCGGTCTTGCCGTCGATATCGAGGTCGAGCACGCGGGCGTGCTGGACGCGAATCGCGCGGTCGAGTTCTTCCGCGCTGACCGCGACCTGGGCGTTGGCCTGCTTGTGCCCGTACACGATGGCAGGCACGAGGCCCTGCTTGCGGAGCTTGGCGGCGGCGCGGGAGCCGCTCCCGGTGCGCGGAGTGGTCTTGAGGGTGACGGAGCCCGACATGCTGGAGTCCTCACGGAACCCGCTACTCTCGTGAGCGCGTCACCGGTTCCCATTTCGGTGGGTTGGTGAGGCGCCCGCTACCCTCGCAAGCCCGCATGCGTCAACAACGAACGTGAAACGGCCCCAAAGTGTTTTGGGGCCGCCTCGGTTTAGGTTAAGAGATTATGGTTCCGGAGCGACCGACCGACAAGGGCGCACCGGAAAAACCGCTCTCACAGTCGCCGTAGCCCTTCTTTGATTTCCTCGGCCAGTTGCTTCGGCTTGACTTCAACTTGGTCGTACCGCTTGTACCCGCGCACCTCGCCCGCCTGATCCGGCTTCAGTGGCACCGCGAACCCGCCGCCGAACACGTACCCGGTGAACGTGACGGTTTTGTACCCGGCCGCGTCGCAGGCGTCGAGAACCTTCTGTGCCCCGGCGCCGAGCACCGTTTGCGGTTCGACCCCCACGAGCACGTTGCGCGGACCGTTCGGGTCGGCCTTCGCTCGGGTGATGAGCTTTGCGATCATTTCAGCATCGCTGGTGCTCACGAGCCGGTACTTTTTGGGGAGCGTGCGGATGACGGGCAGCTCCTCCAGCTCTCTCAGCGCGTACTCGGGCGCGGCCGCGGTGCCGCCGACGGTGAGTACGAGGTAACCACCCGCCCTCTTGGTCGGTCCGGCTTGCGCGTCGAGTTGCTCGGTGAGTTGCCGGAGCTCGCGGAGGCGCTCCTCCGTCACGGCAAGTTTCTGCTTCGCCACGTCCGCTTGCGCGAGAAGTTCGGCCCGTTCGGCTGTGAGTTGGATGAGCTGCGATTGTAACCCGAGCCGCTGTCGCGCCCGCGCTTCTTTGTCGTTTGCCGGTGCGACGGGTGCGGGCTTGTTGGCCGTCAGGTTCGCGAGTTCGGCTTTGAGTACTTGAAGTTCGGCCTCGCTCACCTTCACTTCGGCGCCGAGCCGGCGGAGCGTTTCCCGGTCCTCGGCAGACCGCTTGGCATTTGGGTTGAGCCGCTCCTCCAAAGCGAGCTTTTGGTTGCTCGCTTCCAGGAGAGCTTTTTTGAGGAGGAGCTGGTTTTCCGCTTCACGAATTCGTGCGGTCATCTCTTCGATCCGCTTGTCATCGGCCGCAACGGGTGCCGCGGGCGGGGCCGGTTTCGTGACCCCGGCGGGCTTCGTCGGATCGTCCTGCGCGCCCGCGCCGGTCGAACCGGGTCGCGTGCCCAGCCCCACCCCGACCCCCATCACGAACACGGCGCACAGCGCGAACGCGGCGGCGGTGGCCTTCTTGATCCAGAGCATGTGAAGCACTCCTTCGATGAGAGCGGAAACCGCGGGTGGAACCGTTGCCGTAGCGGTCCCCGACACGACCGCGGCCCGGACGGTGGTTGTGATTAGCGCGGCCGGGAGTGCGACCGCCGGGGCGCTCAGCGCCTGTGCCGGGTCGAGGGCGCGCAGGCGGACGCGGAGCTTCGCCAGACCACGGTTGAGCCACGCCGAAAGCGTGCCCTCGGCGCACCCGAGGCGCTCCGCCGCCTCGCGCCGCGTGAAGCCCTGCAAGTGGCACAGGATGATGGGCTCGCGGTAGCGCGCGGGGAGCCCGAGCAGCGCGCCGTCGAGGTCCGCTTTCAGATCGGGATTCGGTGTGGACGTGGGCACGTCTTCGGGCAGCTCGCGCTGCCGGGCGAGCCGCCGCGCGTTCTTGCGCCGGACGTTGCGCGCGGTCAGCACGGCCACCCGGTGCAGCCACGGGCCGAGGGCGTCGCGCGAGACGAGCTTGTTCGCCTGACCGACGAGAACGAGGAACGTGGCCTGGAACACGTCTTCGGCGTCGGCCGGGTCGGGCAGCACGCGGCGGCACACGTCCCACACGAGCGGCCCATGTCGGCGCACGAGTTCAAGGAACGTGCCCTCGGCCCGGTCGGCGGTGAACGCGGCGAGCAACTCGCCGTCGGAGCGGGGGTCCGGGAGCAGCTCACGACAGAGGGCAGCAACGGTTCGCATGCCCTACATCATGTCGCGTCGGGTCGCGGCGCGTGCAGAGAAATTGTGAAGGGGGACTTGAGCGGGTTGCCCCACGGCCCGGGCTCACGCGGCGGCGGACTCGTCGTCGGATGCGTCGCTCGCGAGCCGGTGCGCGCCGCAGATGCCGCGCTTCGAGGTGCGGATGAACCCGATCAGTTCTTGGATCGCCGGGAACTGGCCCACTTCCGCTTCGATGCGCAAAAGGGCGGTCGAAAGGGGCAGCGCGGGCCGCGTCATGTAAATGATCCGGTACGCCTTGCGGACGGCGGTGCGCTCCGCCGGCGGCATCCCGGCGCGGCGCATCCCGACGAGGTTCAGCCCGCGGACGTAGTTCACGTCCTGCATCACCCAGAACGGCGGGATGTCCTTGCTGGACCCGGACGCGCCGCTCAGGAACGCGAGCCGCCCGACCCGGCAGAACTGGTGAACGGCCGAGTTCCCGCTGATGAACGCGCGTTCGGCAACGGTCACGTGCCCGCCGAGCAGGGCGCCGTTCGCGAGGATGACGTCGTCGCCGATGACGCAATCGTGCGCGATGTGGGCCCCGGCCATGAAGAACCCGCGGTTCCCGACGCGGGTCACACCGGTGCCCGGCCCGACCCCGACCGGCATCCCGCGGTGAACCGTTGTGTGCTCGCGGAACACGTTCCCGTCGCCGATTTCGACCGAAGTGACCTCGCCTTTGTAGCCGAGGTGCTGCGGCGGGCCGCCGATGACGGCCCCGGTGCCGAACTCGTTGTTCGCCCCCACCGTGAGCGGGCCGATGAGGTGCGCGTGCGGCCCGACCACGCACCCCGGGCCGAGTGTGACCGGCCC
>DASWYH010001308.1:0-3598 GCA_036405095.1 Gemmata sp.
CGGAAGCTCGAAGCCGAGGCCGTGCGCGACGCGATCCTTTCGGTAGCTGGGAAACTCGATCTGACCCCCGGCGGCCCGAGCTTCCACGACTTCGTAATTGAGAAGCCGGAGCACTCGCCGCACTACCAGTACCACCTCCACGACCCGGAAGACCCCAAGGCCCACCGGCGGGCGGTGTACCGGTTCGTGGTGCGCTCGAAGCAGCAGCCGTTCATGGCCGCGCTCGACTGCGCCGACCCGTCGCTCGCGGTGGAAAAACGGAACGAAACGCTGACCCCGCAACAGGCGCTCGCGCTGTTGAACAACAAGCTCTCGGTTGCGATGGCAAAGCATTTCGCCGCGCGCGTCGAAAAAGCCGGCGCGACCGACGCGGAGCGCGTGACGGCGGCGTTCCGGCTCGCGCTAGGTCGCTCGCCCACCGCGCAGGAGCAAGCGGCGCTTGTGGATTACGCCAAGGAGTACGGCCTCGCGAACGTGTGCCGCGTGGTACTGAACCTGAACGAGTTCGTGTTCGTGGATTGATCCCTGGGACCGCGGCCGTCCCGGCCGCCGCGACACCGCCCAAGAAACGAACGAACAAGTGGCATGGGCGCGGATCGATCCCTGGGACCGCGGCCGTCCCGGCCGCAGCGACACCGCCCGAGCGCGAATCCCACCGAAGCCCCCCGGCCCGGGGTTCGCCCTTGCTTCCCGAAGATCCGGGCCCCTGTTCTCCGCGTGCCGCGCGGGTAGCGTTCCCTTACGTTTCGGATCCGGGTTCGTTGTGCGGCCGGGACGGCCGCGGTCCCAGGGAAAGCAGCGAACAACCGGCGCAGGCGCGCAGCTGCTATCGATCCCTGGGCCACCGCCGTCCCGGCCGCAGCGACACCGCCCAAGAAACGAACGAACAAGTAGCATGGGCGCGGCTGCTTTCGGGGACCGACTCCGGGCCACCGCCGTCCCGGCCGCAGTGACACCGCCCGAGCGCGAATCCCACCGAAGCCCCCCGGCCCGGGGTTCGCCCTTGCTTCCCGAAGATCCCGGTGCCTATTCTCCGCGTGCCGCGCGGGTAGCGTTCCCATACGTTTCGGATCCGGGTTCGTTGTGCGGCCGGGACGGCCGCGGTCCCAGGGAAAAGCGAACAACCGGCCCAACATCCGTAGATTGATCCCTGGGACCGCGGCCGGCCCGGCCACAGCCCCCCAAGCAACGAACGAACAAGCAGCGTGGGCGCGCGGCTGTTTTCGGAGACCGACACCGGACCATCGCAACCCCGCCTGAATACCAACAGATGAACGCGCCTCCGATTTCAAACGTCGAACCTCTGCCCCGCGGCTGGCACGGGCGCGGGTACCTACCGCATTTCGATGGTGGCTCCGAGGTGCCGCAAACGGTAACGTTCCGCCTCGCTGATTCTGTGCCCGCGAACGTCGTTTCGATGTGGTTGGAAGAACTCACAGCACACCCCCGAGCCGAGCGGGAGCAGAAAATCCGCAAGTTGATCGGCGCGTATCTTGACACCGGTTATGGCGCGTGCCACTTGCGCGACCCGCGCATCGGCGCAATGGTGGAAGCGGCGTTGCTGTTCTTCGACTGCCAACGGTACTACCTGCACGCCTGGGTGATCATGCCCAACCACGTCCACGCGCTGTTCACCTCCGCTCCGGGATGGGAGCTTTCTGCGATTCTCGGTTCGTGGAAGTCGTTCACCGCAAAGGAAGCCAACAAGGTTCTCGAACGTACCGGCCGGTTCTGGCACGAGGACTACTTCGACCGGTACGTTCGCAACGCGGAGCACTTTGCACTCTCCGTCGATTACATCGAGCGCAACCCCGTCAAGGCCGGGTTGTGCGGCGCGGCCGGTGACTGGCCGTTCGGGAGCGCGCGATTCGGTTCGGTAGCCGATGCGGCCGGGACGGCCGCGGTCCCAGGGAGAACCCATGAACCGGCGTGACTTCCTCTTCCACTCGGGCGGCGGTCTGGGCGGCATCGCACTTGCTGCGCTCTTGGGCGCCGATGGTGCACGGGCCGATGGCGGGCTGCACCACAAGCCCCGGGCCAAGCGCGTGGTGCAGCTCTTCATGGCCGGCGGGGCCAGCCACGTCGACCTGTTCGACTTCAAACCCGAGTTGGTCAAGCGCCACGGGCAGGAAGCCAACTTCGGCGAAAAGGTGGAAGCGTTCCAAAACGGGTTGGGGCCGTGGCTCAAACCCCTGTGGGACTTCAAGCCGTATGGCAAAAGCGGGAAGCAACTCAGCGAGGTCGTGTCACCGCTCGGGGCGGTGGCGGACCAGCTCGCGTTCGTTCACAACATGGTGGGCAAGACCGGCGTTCACAGTCAGGGCACGCTCCTCCAGACGACGGGCTTTAACCGCCCGGGGTTCCCGGGCATGGGCTGCTGGGTCAGTTACGGTCTCGGCACCCTGAACGCGAACCTGCCAACGTTCGTGGTACTACCGGACCACCGGGGGCTCGCGTCGAACGGTACGAAGAACTGGGACAGCGCGTTCCTCCCGGCCCAGCACCAGGGCAGCGCCATTTACCCCGGAACCAAGAACCCAGTGGAAGACCTGTTCCCGGACGAGCGCGCGAAGTTCATCACCCCCGAGAGCGATAGAGCCGGCGGCGAGTTGCTCGCGAAGCTCAACCGCGCGCACCTCACCACCCGCCCCGGCGACGAGCGCCTTGAGGCGCGGATCAAGAGCTACGAGCTGGCCGCGAAGATGCAGTTGGCCGCGCCCGAGGCCCTTGATCTCTCGAAAGAGACGAAGGGGGCGCTGAAGCTGTACGGGCTCGACCACGGCAAGGGCACGTTCGACAAGGAGATCAACCCGATCGAGGAAACGGACTACTTCGGGCGCAAGTGCCTCGTCGCCCGGCGGCTCCTCGAACGCGGCGTGCGGTTCGTGCAAATCTGGAGCGGCAACGACAACGGGTTCCCGCGGCGCAACTGGGACTCGCACGAGGACGTGAAGCGCGACCACGGGCCGCTCGCCTACGGCATGGCCCGAGGCGCCGCCGCGCTGATCGCCGATCTGAAGCGGTTGGGGCTCCTCGACGACACCATCGTGCTGTGGACGACCGAGTTCGGGCGGATGCCGTCGTCGCAGGGCGGCAAGGGCCGCGACCACAACCCATACTGTTTCACCAACTGGCTCGCTGGCGGGGGCATCAAGGGCGGGACCACGCACGGGCCGAGCGACGACTTCGGGTACAAGCCCGCGGACCGCAAGAACCCGACCGAGGTGTACGACATCCACGCCACGATTTTGCACCTGCTCGGCATCGACCACACGAAGCTCACCGTGCGGCACAACGGCATCGACCGCCGGCTCACCGACGTTCACGGGCACGTGATTCACGAACTGATCGCATGAGTTCCCTGGGACCGCGGCCGTCCCGGCCGCAGCGACCAAGCGACCCAGCGTCCGCGGATCGATCCCTGGGACCGCGGCCGTCCCGGCCGCAGCGACACCGCCCGAGCGCGAATCCCACCGAAGCCCCCTGGCCCGGGGTTCGCCCTTGCTTCCCGAAAATCCCGGTGCCTATTCTCCGCGTGCCGCGCGGGTAGCGTTCCCATACGTTTCGGATCCGGGTTCGTTGTGCGGCCGGGACGGCC
>DASWYH010001309.1:0-9906 GCA_036405095.1 Gemmata sp.
GCGGACCTGCCGAAGGTGCCCACGGCGCCGGTCGCCAGCCCCCCGGCGCTGCCCGACTTCCCGGCCCCGGCCCAGGAGCCGAAGCCCGCGAAATTCCCGGAACCGGTGAAGGGCGGAGCCGCGCCGGCGCTGCCGATCCTCCCGGACGTGCCGCCCGCGACCAAGCCGACCGCGCCGATGACCGCGCCGATGACCACACCGAAGCCGGTCACCGAACCAACCAAGGCCGCTCCCCTCCCGTTCGCGGATCTGGTCCCGGCCCCGACCAAGCCGCCCGCGGCAGTGACCGAACTGATGCCGGTCACCAACGCAACGCCCCCGGCCAAGGCGACCGCGCCGGTGCTGCCGGTCAGCGGCACGCAGCCGCCCGCGAGCGTTCCGCCGATCGGGGCCGAACCCGTGAAGAACCCGCCCGCGCTGGGCGTGCCGTCCGACCCGCCGGCGGTGATCGACGTCCCGCCGAGCAAGCCCACCGTGGCCCCGGCGGACGCGGCCGTGAAGGCGGGCGCACCCAAGTACCGCATCCTGCTCCGCGTGGGCGAGGGCGAGCCGACGTTCGAGGTGAAAGCGGGCGACGACCTCGTGCTGAAGGTGGCGTGCGAGAAGGTGGACATCAAGTCGCCCGAGAAGGGCGCCGGGCTCTCGGCCGTGACGGCCCGCGGTAAGGTGCGGTTTGCCGGGTTCGGTGTGGAAGGCACCTGCGAGGAGCTGTCGTTCATGGCCGGCACCGGCGAGGTGAGCATGAGCGGCGAGGTGAAGGTCCAGATGAAGGACAAGCTCGGCCGCGTGGAATCCGAGCTGTCCACCTCGATCCTGAAGTACAAGATCGACACCAGCGCCGTTGGCGCCGCGATCAAGCCGTAATTGCGGCCCAAGGGCTTGGGCTTGACCACACGAGTGCCGCCCTTCCGAAACTCAAGAGCCGCGCCTGTGGGTGGGGTGTTTGAGTCCGGAAGGGCGGCACTCGTGTAGCCGTTCCGGGGCTACTCTCGGACCAGAAGCCCCATCGCCTGGCGCACCTTCACCTCGGCCGTGTGCCACTCGACTGCGGCCGAAAGCAGTGCCCCCTTCGCTTTGAACAGTTCCAGTTTTGCGGTCGCGAGATCGGCGGTCACGTTGATCCCGGCGGCCCGGCGCTGCTCCAGTTCGGCGACCTGCGTCTCTGCGGCTCGAACGTCGAGCGTGCGCGCCGCGACCGCGGCCCGGTTCCCGCGGAGGGTGACCGCCGCCGCCCGGATCTCGGCCTCGGCCTGGCGCTCGCGGGCCGCAAGTGCGCTCGCGGCGCGGGCCGCGGCGGCGGCTTTTTGGCGCTCCGGGTGCTTCGTGAACGGCAAGAACAGGAGCGCGAGCGGGTTGTCCGGTTTGAGCGCCGCGAGCAGCGGGTTCAGCCCCGAGAGCACCGTGTCGGTGAGGTCGGCGGCGCCATCGGCCGCGAGGACCCGGAGCGCGTTCAGGTCCGGCCGGTAGTGCAGCCCGGTCGCGACCGCTTGCGGCACGTCTACGTCATCGGGTTGCACTTTCAACGGATCGACGGGCCACAGCGGCAGCGGGTCGTCGGCGGCCAAACCGAGCCGCGCGCGCAGGCTCGCGTTGAGCGCCCCGATACCGGCCTGGAGCTTGGCCTGCTGGGCCTCGATGTCGAGCCGCTTGCGCCGGAGCGCGGGCATGTCGGCGCGGTCCTTCAGCCCCACGTTCTCGGCCCGCCGGGCCTGTTCGAGCTGTGCCCGGAGTTCCGCATCGGACGCGGCCAGGAGATCGAACTGCCCTTCGGCCTCAACGAGTTTGAAGAACTCCTCAAGGGCCTCGCCCGCGGCGCGGTTCCGCAGTTCGTCGGCCGCGTGCCCGCGGACCAGTCGGCTCGCCTCCGCGAACTTCGCGGCCTTCTTGGCCAGCTTCGCGTGGCTCGGGCCGCGGTTGTCGTCGTGGCGGTCGAGGTCGGCCGCGAACGGGGCGCTGGCGACCGCCAGCCGGCGCGCGTCGGCCGCGGTGAGGCGCCGGTACTCGGTCGGGCGCGGGAGCGGGGCGGCCTCGGTCGGCACCGCGGACGTGTCCGGTTCGAGCGCGGTGCGGTTCGTGACCGGGAGCTGGGCCGGAGCGGGCGCGTACCGTGTGGCGGGCGCTGCGGCCGTGTGGCACCCCGCGAGCGCCACGAGCGCCCAACAGACGGACCAGGGTGCGCGGTTCGGGCGCGCGTTCACAGGGGAAGGTGCCACGCCGGAATAATCGTCACTGCCGGCCCGGCGACTTCACGCGAACGCAAAAGCTTGTTGCGGTTCAGCGGCCTGCGCAAACCCGGAAGTGGGCAGCCGAACAGGCGCCCGAATAACATCCCGCACGATGCGGCCACAGCGAACCCGACCCGCGGGATGCCGATGACGGGCGTTCGGCAGCCGCGCGCGGTAGGTTTCCGCGTTCCGCTCCACCACCTCCCCGAATGGCTCCGTGCCGCACGGGGTGAACGGGTTGTATCGCACCACGGTGATGTGGGCCATTTGCTTCCGCTCTTCCGGGGCGTCGCAGATCGCGTGGACGTCGCCCTCGGTGTCGTTCTCCCCCACGATGTACGCGCGGTGCAGCACGACGAGCCCGAGCGCGTTGCGCTGCACACCGGACTTCGAGCCGCCCCGCGTCCGCGGCGCGGTCCCAGTTCACCGAGGCGTCCTGGGCGCTCCGGTGTGCGGCGATGTCGGCTCCGGGGAACAGTGACGGTTGCACACCGGTCTCCGTAGCGGTGTGCTTGTTGGCCGGTCGCCCACACGGGCGGGGCTCGTCAAGTGCCGCTGTCCAGAACCGTAACGGTTCCGCGGGCGCCGTCCACCCGGAGCCGCTGGCCGGTTTTGATCTGCCGTGTTGCACCGGGCAGCCCCGCGACCGCCGGGAGGCCGAACTCGCGCGCCACGATCGCCCCGTGCGACAGAACGCCGCCGGTTTCCATGACCAGCCCCCTGGCGGACACGAAGAGCGGCACCCACGCCGGGTCCGTGGACGGGCACACCAGGATGTACCCGCCCTCCGGCGGCGCCGCGGCCGGTTCCGTGAGCACCAGCGCCGGCCCTTCTGCCACCCCCGCCGAGAGCGCCACGCCTTCGAGATTGGCCCCGCCCTCGGGCACCGGCAGCGGGCGCCCGATCGCGTCGAGGTCGTCGCTGAACAGTACCGGGGGCACTTCGAGCGAAAGCTGAGTCTGGCGCAACTTCCGCGCGCTCGCGATCTTCGCGGAGAGGTCTTTGCCCGCGAGCAGATCGGGGAAATCGGACGGGGTGAGGAAGAAGATGCCGCCGTTCAGCCCGAACCGGCGGTCGAGTTCGACCAGCGCGCGGCGGATGAGTTGGTAGCCCATCAAGAGGGCGTTCTTGCCGGCTTCGCGCAACCCGAGGTGGGTTCGCAGGCGGTGGACGTTCGTAACGAACTGGTCGAGGGCCGGGCCGCTGAGTTTCGCTTCCGCCGCGATCCGGGCGACATCGACCGTTGTGGGCACGTGGTCCCGGGCCTGCGCCCCCCGGATCAGCTTACCGAGCTCTTGTGGCGCCTCGGACCAGCGCGGCTGGGCGAGTTCCATCTCGTTGGTGCCGCGGTGCCCGAACTTGGCCAAGAAGTCGGCCCGCGACAGTTTCCCGCTCGCGAGGTCCCGGACCGCGCCCCCGAGGTCCGCTCCGGGGCGCGGGGCCGCCCCCAGGCTCAGCTCCCCCACGGCGGCCCGGGCGCGCTCCTCGCCCAACTTGGGCTTCAGCAGTTCGAACACCTCTGACCACGCGAGGTCCGCGAACACCGTCGATTTCAGGCTCTCACGGGCGAAGTCCACCAGCGTCCGGTTGACCCACGCGTTGAACTCCAGCAGGAGCGCGTCCGGCTCGCACCCGGACCACTGTTGAGTGAGTGCCTGCGCCACAGACCGGGCAAACGCGGGCACCGTCTCCTGCTCGAACTTCGTCGCGAATCCCACGGACAGCCGTTTCGTTGTGTTCATCAACCTCGTGAGGCTCAAGATCGTGCCCGGCAGCCCGAGGGCGCCGAGCACGCACCCGCTTCCGGCCAGTGGGTTCAGCACCGGCTTGGGGGCGAGCGCTTTTCGCGGGTCGCGCTTGTACTCGCCCAAGGGATACTCGAACGGCGGACGCGAAAATTGCATCCGCGGCAGGCGCGACAGGTTGGCCATCGGGCGCCCGGCGACGAGGTCGAACGCGGACTGGGCGCCGATGCCCGGATCGGGCCGCGCGCCGAGATCGCGGTTCATCGCCCCGAACCCGCCATCGGTGGCGAGCAGCCGCTGAACGACGGCCCACGTCATCGGGGTCGGTTCGGGCAGCACCTCGCTCAGGTTGTACCGCACCCAGACGGTGCCCCTGGGGTCCGCTTTCGTTTTGAGCTCGGCAACGACCGCGAGCCGGACCTGTTCGCGCTCCGCGGCCCCGGCGACGGTGACCGGGCGCGCCTGGAGCAGCGCGAACCGCCCGCCCGCAAAGGCCCATTCGATGTCCCGGGCGTCCCCGTAGAACGCTTCCACCCGGCGCCCCAGTTCCGCGAGGTCCGCGAGCTGCGCGTCGGCGAGGCTGTACCGCCGCTGGAGGTCTGCGGGCACGTGCTCCTCGGCGCCCGCGGTCACGCGCACCGCCTTCGAGCCGAGCGCGCGGGTGAGCACGGCGCCGGTCGCGTGGTCGAGGGTGAACCGGTCGGGCTGGACCCGTCCCGACACGACGACTTCACCGAGGCCCCAGGCCGATTCCACCAGCATCCGCTTCCCGTCCGGGTCCATCGGATCGCGGGTGAACAGCACCCCCGCCGATTCCGCCGGGACGAGTTGCTGCACCACCACGGCCATCGCCAGCCCCGCGCCGTCGACGTTCTGCTTGGCGCGGTACGCGACCGCGCGCTCCGTGAAGAGCGACCCCCAGCACCGCTCGATGGCGTCCAGGAGCGGTTCGTTCCCGTGTACGCCGAGAACGGTTTCTTGCTGCCCGGCGAAGCTGGTGTCGGCCGCGTCCTCGGCCGTCGCACTGGAGCGCACGGCGACCAGGCCGCCCCCGAGCGTTTCGTAAGCGCTCGCGACCGCGCGCGCGAACCCCGCGTCCGAGCGGATGCCGCGCTCGGAGAGGCGCCGGTGCGCCTGTGTGGTCACCACGAACCCGCCCGGCACCGGGAGGCCCGCGCGCGCGGTCTTACCGAGGCTCAGCCCCTTGCCGCCGACGAGGGCCGCTTCGGCGTCGGTGATCTCGTCAAAGAACAGGATGTCCGGCATCTCACTTGGCCTTCTTTTTGAGCACGCTAGCTTCTTCCAGGAGCGACCACAACTGCTCCCACACCGCTTCCGGCGGGAGCCCCTTCAGCCCGTGCGCGGCCCAGTGGTGCGCGGCGTCCGTGAGGCACCGGAGCGCGTCGTCGCGCACGTGGGCGTCAGAGGCCCCTCCGGTTCCGTGCCGACTCGGCGGGGCTCCTTCCCCCCCTCCCGTCTTAGGGGAGTGGGGCGGGGGGAGGGGTTGGCCCCGCTTGCGCGGCTTCCCGTCCAGGGCGTCGTTCCCGATCGCGTCGGCGCGCTTGTTCTGCTCGCGCCGCACGTGGGTGATGGTGATCTGCTCGAACCCCTTCCGCAGCCGGCACGCCTCTTCGTAGAGGGGGCGCAGGTCCTCGTTCTTGACCTTGTACGCCCCGGCCATCTGCTTCACCATCAGCTCGCTGTCGCTGAACACCTGGAGCTTCTTCACCCCCAGTTCGGCCGCGAGCGCCAGCCCCTCTACGAGTGCCGTGTACTCCGCCACGTTGTTCGAGGCGGTGCCGATCGTGTCGGCCTCTTCGACTACGGGGAGCCCCGGGCGCGCGAGGACGACGGCGTAGGCCGCCGCTCCCGGGTTCCCGCGGGACGCGCCGTCGATGTGCATGGTGGCCGTGTCGGACATCTCTTCGCCCCGCCTGCGACGCGCGACCCGCGAGCGCTTAGAATGCTTACATTCTGCGGACCCAACCGTACCGCGGACAGCACCCGACCGGCCGGCACCAGCAGGCGCGAATGACCGAGAACTGGCTGATCCTCGAAACGTCCGGGCGCGTGGCCCGTGTGGGCCTGGTCCGCAGCGGCGCCCTCGTGGGCCGCGCCGAACTGGATTCGTCGCGCCGGCACGCGCGCGAAATGATGCCCACGATTGGCGCGTTGCTCAAGGCCGAATCGCTTTCGCCGCCGCACCTCACGGGGGTGATGGCGGGCACCGGCCCGGGGAGCTACACGGGGCTCCGTGTGGGCCTCGTGACCGCAAAGGCGCTCGCCTACGCGCTGGGCTGCGAACTTCGCGCCGTGGGGGCGTTCCCGGCGATCGCGCACCAAGCGCCACCGGGAGCGGATCGGGTGTGGGTGATCGCGGACGCGCTGCAAGGGCAGGTGTACGCGCAATCGTTCGCGCTCCGCCCCGACGGTTGGTTCCCGGCGAGCGCGCTTCAAATTCTGCCAGTCGGGGAGTTCGCGGCGGGGTTGACGGCGAACGACTGGCTCAGCGGGCCGGGGCTGAGCGTGTACGAGGCGCAACTCCCCGGCACCAACCCGCGTGTCGTTGTCAGCGACCGTGAGCCACGGGTGGAAAGCGTGTTCGCGGTCGGGAAGCGGCTGGCCCCGCTCACGCGAGAAGAACTCTTCGCGCTGGAACCGTTGTACCTGCGCGGGAGTTCGGCGGAAGAAAAAGCAAAAGAGCCGCGCGGGTGAGTGCCCGCGCGGCCCTGAGATGACAAGAGCGTATCACGGGTTCTTGTTCAGCGGCATCGGGTGCGGGAGCTGGGTGCCCGACGGCCCGCCCGGGGCCAGCGGCATCGGCGAGCCGATCGACGGCGCGCCTTGCGACGAGATCACGATCGGCGGGTAGCCGGTGGTTGAGAACGGGACGCCTTCGGTGATCCCGCCGGAGTAGCTCACGGGCACGCCCGGAGCCCCCCCCGCGCACCCGTGGCACGGCGGGACGACCGGCCCGACCGGGCCGACCACGACGGGACCACCCACGGGACCGATCGGGTCGCCGAGAACCGCCCGGCGGGTCTGGATCGGGTGCAGTAACGGGTGCGGCGCACACGAGAAGCACGGGTGATTAGCCCGGAACCGTGCGATCGGGTGCCCGCACCCGGTTCCGACCAGCTGGAAAACCGCGGCCACAAGGCCGAGGCACAAGAGGCGCTTCTTCATTGTGGTGACTCCTTTTCGCGGCAAGACGCGGCGTCCCCCTGCCGACTGTGGAATCATGCGCGGGAGAAGGAGCGGAGCAACCACGGTGGGACGAATTCAGACGGAGTTTGGGAGAATCCGAGAGTGCTGGCGCGACGGGGAAAACCGACCCGGTTGGCGAAACGGGTCCGGTGGCGCCGAATGTGCGGGGCGATCGTTCCGCGAGTGCCCTGGGGCGCGCGCTGGGGGCGCGGCACGGCCTTCGGTTCAAGACCGACGGTCACGGTTGCGGGTTGGGGATGAAGCCCGGGGGCGGCGGCGGGACGCGGTCCGGGCAGCACGGCGGCGGGGCGAAGCTGCCGGACGAGTTGCAGTTGCGCCGGCACCCGCACCCCGACAGCGGGAGCACGAGGGTGAACGCGATCGCGGCGAGGATGAAGCGGCGGGTGGTCATCGGAGCGGCTCCGGCTATGTGTTCTGGCGTCGTCGGTGACGCGGTGTTTCAGCGGGCGCGGGCGGTTCGGTCCCGCGGGTCGCACGTGCGGTGCGGCCGACACATCAGACATCCAAATGTAGGGCCGACTTGCGACCGTACCGCGTTCGGCTTGAATGAAACTGGTGATAATCCGTTCCCAGACGAACGGTTCTCCGGGTTGCGCCGTCCGCGTGGATTTGTGAAGCGTGGCAATTCGTCGCGGTTGTGCGGATTTTGAGGCCAGTGGGAGCGGGTGCGATGAGCGAACCGGGCCGGTCCCCGTTCTTCGATGTGCGGACGCGCGGGTTCCGCGACCGCCCGAGCGTCGAATCGGTTCTCGCACTTCTCATCGAGCGCGTGGGTCCGTTGCCGGGCGAACCGGTCCCGCTGATCGAAGCGGCCGGGCGCGTGCTCGCGGGGGCCGTTGTTTCTCCGGTCGATGTGCCCGCGTTTGCCAAATCGGCGATGGACGGTTTCGCGGTGCGCGCGAGCGACACCGCCGGGGCTCTTCCCCTGGCGGTTCTGGGCGACGCGTTCCCCGCGCGCCCGTTTGCGGGGCGGGTTGCACCGGGCGAAGCGGTCCGGATCGCCACCGGGGCCCCGGTCCCCGACGGGGCCGATGCGGTTCTCATGACCGAACTCGCGCACCTCGACACTGACGGGCGCGTGTCGGCGCGCGCGCTCGTCGCGCCCGGGAAGCACATCGTGCGTGTCGGCGAAGACGTTTCAAAGGGCTCGGCGGTGCTCCCGGCCGGGCGGGAACTGCGCCCCCAGGACCTCGGGCTGCTCGCGTCGATTGGTGCGGGGGCGGTCCCGGTGTTCCGCAAGCCGCGGGCGGCGGTCCTGGTGACCGGGAACGAACTGCTCCCGACGGGGGCCGCGCCCGACGGCTTCAAGATCGCGGACAGCAACTCCCCGATGCTCGCCGCGCTGGCCGCACGCGACGGCGCGACCGCGCAACCGGTGCGGTACGCGCGCGACGACTTCCACACGATCCGCGAGGCCGTTCGTGAAGCCGCCGCGGCGGCCGATGTCGTGCTGGTGTCCGGGGGCACGTCCGTGGGTGCGGAGGATCATGTCCCGCGCGCGGTAGCGGAACTCGGTGAACTCGCGGTCCACGGGGTCGCGCTGCGCCCCGCCGGGCCGACCGGGATCGGCTTCGTGGCGGGGGCGGCGGTGTTTCTGCTTCCGGGGAACCCGGCCTCGTGCCTGTGCGCGTACGACCTCTTTGCGGGCCGCGCCGTGCGGCGCCTCGGCGGCCGCGCGTGGGGGCTCCCGTACCGCCAAGAGGCGATCGCACTGACGGAGCGGGTGGCGTCCGCGCCGGGGCGCACCGATTACGTGCGCGTGCGGCGCACCGGGGGCGGCGTGGCGCCTGTGGCGGGCGGCGCGGCGAGCCTCAGCGCGTCGGTTGCGGCCGACGGGTTCGTTCTGGTGCCGCCCGATCGCACCGAACTGGCGGCGGGTGAACCGGTCGTGGTGTGGCTGTACGGCGGGTGAAGTTCGGTTACACGGTTGCACCATAGTTTGCTCGAAGACGCGCGGCACCCCGGGCGCACATCTGCCGCCCGCGCCGCGGGCTCAAACCGAAGCAATCGCCACCATCCGAGGCTTTCTGCTCCGGCCGGCTATTTCGCCAGCGCTTGTAAGCCGGTGGTCACCACTTCGAGGAACTCGCGGGCGCGCTTCGCGAGCGCGTCCACGCCCTCCGGCTTCTCCGGGCGCGGCACCAGCGGCGCGAAGATGTTCTCGCACGCGAGCGGAACCGTTCGCCCGGTGAACGCGACCGGGTGCAGCAACTTGTAGTGATCGATTTCGCCGAACCCCGGGCCGCAGTCCTCGTCCTTCGGCCAGTTCCGGTGGTCCTTGATGCAGAAGCTCCGCACCTCGTCCGCGCACAACTTGATGTCGGGGATCGGGTCCTTGTCGAGGTAGTCGAGGACGTTGCCGGCGTCGTAGTTCACCTTCACGTTCGGGTGGTCCACCTCCTTGGTGATGTCGGCGCACGCCGCGCCGGTCCCGGTCGCGCCGCCGTGCTGCTTCACCACCAGCGTGACGTTGTTGTCTTTCGCGATCGGGGCGAGCCGCTTGAACCGCTCGACCCAGAGCTTGTGGTTCCCGCCCTTGGTGTGCCCGAAGGTGAGCACCTGCGGGACGCCCGCGGCCCCCGCTTGCTTCAGCCGGTGGGCGAGCACCTCGAACCCGTCCTTGGCTTCCGGGTAGATGCCGCTGAACATCAGTACCGGTTCGAGGCCCGTGTCGCGGCACCTCTTCGCCAACTCCTTGGCCCGCTCGG